>JAFZOA010000635.1 GCA_017550775.1 Ruminiclostridium sp.
CAAACACGTCCCTGTCGTCGCCGTCGCAGCCGAGGACGAATGTCCCGTAGATCATCATTCCCCGACGGTAGATGTTCTTTATCAGCGTTTCATAGTCCGACGCGAGGTTCGCCGCCTTGCGCATCTCCTTCAAGCTCTCGCGGTTCAGGCTCTCAAACCCCATGAGCACAAGAAAACATCCCGAACGTTTCATCAGGTCGAGAAGCTCCCCGTCCCGCGCCGCGTCCATGCTTATCTGACACGCCCACTTCTTTTTCAGCGGTATCAGCGCCGTGAAAAGCTCCACCGCCGAGCTCCGGTCGTAGAAGATGTTGTCGTCCGCGAAGAAGATTATCTTTTCACGCGAGGCTTTAAGCTCCCGCACTATCATGTCCGTCGGCTTGCGCCTTACGCAGCGGTACATGGTCTTGATCGAGCAGAACCCGCAGTCGAACCTGCACCCGCGTGAAAGCTGGTGTACCCCGATACCGTGGTAGCTGTGCCGATAGACCGTTCTGTCGCCGGTATATGGGGGAAGCTCCGCGAGGGGGGCGTTCTCGTCCGAAGTATAGAGCCGCTTTGCCTCACCGCGCTCGAAGTCGTCAAGGTAGCTCGCCCAGACTCCCTCCGCGTCCCCGACGAGAACTGTGTCCGCGTACCGCGACATTTCCTCCGCCATTACCGCCGCGTGAAAGCCGCCCATTACAATCGCGGCACCGCAGGCTTTGTACCTCCGGGCGAGTATGTATGCGCGCTTCGCCGTGAACGTCTCTACCGAGAAAGCGACGATATCCGCGTCGATGCGCTCCGGTAGCGGGTCTGTGCGCTCGTCGTAAAAGCGTATCTCGTGCCGAGCGGGGGTAAGGCTTTTTATGATGCCGAAGAATATGGGCTTCATGGCGTCAGAGCTTATGTGCTCGAACATATTAAGTCGTATTACCGCGATCTTCATTTCTTCTTTTTCCTGCCGTTGCCGAGGAACTTGAACCCGATATTCGCGCCGAGCAGTATGAACACATACCACTTATGCCGCCACGGAGACACCCGCATTCTGTAGAAGATCTTCCGCCAGGTGTACGACCTTCTCCACACTTCGCGGTGTATCTCGTCCAGCCGCTCGGCGGTCATATTCGCCGGTGTGAAAACCGCGGTCTTCTGGTTGTAGCGGTCCCACTCCTTCGAGAATATCCGCCCCGCGCCGTCAAGCTCACGGTACAGCCTTGTCCCGGGGTACGGGGTTAGCACGGCGAACCGACAGCAGTCCAGCTTCAGCGCGTCCACACGCTCCGGGAGCGCAAGAAGCTCCTGCTCGGTGTCGCTGTCGAAGCCGAGGACGAAGCAGCCGTTCACCGCCATTCCGTGGGCGTGGATATTGTCTATGATCTCCTTGTATTTGTCCGGCTGACGGAAGCGCTTGTCCGCGTCGTCGAGGGACGAAATGCTCATGGATTCAAGCCCTATGAGAACTCCCCTGCACCCGCTGTCATACGCCGCCTGCATGAGCTCGTGGTCGTACCCGAAATCGGCGGTAGCATTGCACGCCCACAGCTTTTTCAGCGGCTTCATAGCCTCCATGAGCCGCATGGCGTACTCCCGCTTGCCGAAGAAGTTCGGGTCGTAGAATATCACGTTGCGCTTCTTTATCCCGCGAAGCTCCTCAATCACAGCCTCCACCGGGCGCGGATCGCTTTTCCACATCGTCCGCATGGAGCAGTACTTGCAGTTGTTCATGCAGCCCCGGTCGGCTATCAGCGCCGGTATCCCGAGGGTATGCTTTTTCGTGGTGATCTCACGGGCGGGAATAGGGTGGTCGGACATACAGACGTTATAGTCGCGGTACAGCTTCTCCGGAGTACCCGCGGCGAAATCGCGCAGAAACCTCGGGACGGAATTCTCGGCAGGTCCCACGATCACGGTGTCCGCGTGCAGGAGCGCTTCCTCGCGCATCGCGGTGGGGTGGTAACCGCCCACTGCGACATACGCGCCGCGCTTTCTGAACTCGTCGCAGTGCTTGTACCCAGACAGTGCCGACGAGGTCTCGAAGGAGATCATCACAAGGTCGTACCGCTCCCTGTCGTAGTCAACGCGTGCAGAGTTCTCGTCCACGGTATCGACCCTCTCGAATATTCCCTCCGGCACAAGCGAATACAGCACCGCAAGGGTCATGGACGGGTATGACAGCAGGCTTGAGAACCTTCCCCGGTATGACACTTCCCTTTCGTTCCACGCGTGTATCATCAAAAGCTTCATAGGAACACCTTTTCACATTATGAATTAAGCCTGCTTTCGCAGGCTCTATTCGCGATTATTTGTCTTTCTTGCTGATATTCCCGGTAATTGCACGGGTAATGGTCTTACTGGTCTTTATGGTCTTACGCTTTGCGGAGGCTGTGATACTGCGCACCTTCTGTATCGAGTCGGTGATGCTCGAAACGGAGGAATACAGTATCTCCTGAGTTTTGGTCTCGCGGCACTGCGTGATACCGCGTTTATAGTTCTGGAGCACAACGTTGTAGCGGTTGAACGCATTCTTCACCGCGTCCTCCCAGGACAGATACACGTCGTTCATCGCATTCTCGCCCATTGTTTTCAGCGCGTCGATGTGGGTAGCCGCGTGGATAAGCTCCTTCGAGATCGCGAAGGGGTCGTTCTCGGTAAGTATCGCGTTCTCGTAGTTCGTGAAGTCCTCCGCCGCGCAGCTCCCCTCTATCAGCAGGCTCGGAAGCCCGCACGCCGCCGCCTCACGGACGACTATGCCGTTGGTATCGTACACCGACGGGAAGAAAAACAGGTCTGCGGCGGTGTAGTATATGCGAAGCTCGGCACGGTCGTTTATCGCGCCCGCGAACAGGATCTTGTCTATCACTCCGAGGCGCTCCGCCTCCTGACGTATGGCTTCCGCGTCGCCGCCGTCGCCGACGATCATCATTCTGAAATCGGTGCCGCTCTCCTTGACATATTTCAGCGCCTCCAGCATCACCTTGAAGTTCTTGTACCAGAACAGCCGCCCCACAAACAGGAACAGCGGCATATCCTGCGGAATGCCATACTCATACCGCAGCGCGTCGGTGTCCTCTTTAGACGCTTTTCCCTTTGGGAAGTCCACCCCGTTCGGCATGATGATGTAGTTGCCCTCATAGCCGATACTGCGCAGGTTCTCACCCGCGCCCCGGCTCACCGTCCACACCTCGTCGCAGACGGAGATGTTCTGCACCACGAACTTGGTGATCTGCTTTTCGAGCAGGGGGTTGTCTATTACGCGCTTTATATCCTCGTTGAACTTGGTGTGGTAGGTCATTATAAGCTGCGCGCCGTTCTTTTCCTTAAGGTTACGCGCGAAAACCGTAGACGCGAACGGACAATGACTGTGTATCACGTCGAACATGCTGTTTTTCAGAGCTTCGAGCTTGGACGCGCTGAACGGATAGCCCGCGCGGTAGCCGATAGACCGCTCTGTGGCAAGGCTCGAATAGCGCACCACCGGGAAGGAGTATTTGTCCTCCGCACCGGGATAAGCGGGCGTGACCACGGTAGCCTTTCCGAGCTCGCGCTCTATTACAGTGGCATAGTTTATGACGCAGGTAGCCACACCGTCTATAAGCGGCGGGAAAGAATCGTTAAGGAGACATATATTCAGTTTTTCGTTCATAATTATCTCCTCCGTAACTGATTATTACAACCTTTATTATACTATAAACTGTCAGAAAAATCAAGCGGAAACACAACATTATACTGATTTTTTACACAGCAGAATCGACATATCCTCCGGAAGCTCCGACGTAACGCTTATGTGCTCCTTCGTTATCGGGTGGTCGAGCTCAAGCTTTCCGCAGTGCAGCGCCTGTCGTTTCATTACCGACGTGTCCCCGCCGTAAAGCTTGTCTCCCACAAGCGGATAGCCGATGTACGCGAAATGCACCCGTATCTGGTGAGTCCGCCCCGTGAACAGCGTCACCTCATGAAGACAGTACCGCTCCCCACGCTCCACCGTCCGGAACCGGGTATGCGCAAACTCCCCGTCGTCCCGCACCGTGCGTCGGACGTAGTTATCCTTGTCGCGGGCTATCGGGGCTATTATCTCGCCGCAGTCCCCGAACTCGTC
>JAFZOA010000636.1 GCA_017550775.1 Ruminiclostridium sp.
CCGAGGTCAATGGGAACTCAAAAAGCTGACCCCAAACGAATATTATGATTATGTGACCACCGGAGTATATCCACTGCCAACATTTAAATCAGATTAGCTGTGTTCTGTCTTACCGGTGTCCGCAGAATGGGGTACACTTTACATCGCTGTCAAGCCCCTTTTCGTGAAAGTTTGGTGAAATTTACACCTATATATAGTATATTATAGCACAAGAAGGCACCAATTGCAAGGGGTTTTGTTAATTTCATGTAAAATATCGCAGTTAAGATGAAAAAACCGGCTGAGCGCGGTTTTACACTCAGCCGGACGGGGTCATTCGGTTGTCATTATGTCGAGCATGAGAAGCGCGCCGAGCCGGAAGCCCCGTGCAAAGTCCGCTTCACATTCAAGCTGTGCCTCGATGTGGAGCGCGTCGGAATACTTGTCGAGCAGCTCCTTGCAGTCCGGGAAGCGTTCGAGGAGCTGTTCCTCGGTCGCGGTGATCGTGTTCCTGTTCTTAATGCAGCGTTCGGTCTGAAGAGCGGGCTTCTCGCACGGGCATATCTCGCCGTAGTAGAGTTTTTCGAGAATTGATGTCATGATGTTTTCCTCCGCAGTAAAATCTGAAATTGTCTGAAGTCCGCTGTATTCAGCTTTTTTACTACTTTTTGAAAACTTCTTTATGTGATATCAACAAGAGAAAGTATACATATACTTTCTGAAATTTTTATGGGACCCCCATAAGAATTCCGCGCACTTTTCGGAACGAAAAGTGCTGAACCCCATAGGCTTCGGCTAACGGCCGAAACCGCATAAGGCGCTGCCTGCGCCGCCAAAAAATACAGATAAAGCTTTAAGGCTAATCAAAAATGGAATGATAAAGGAGAAGTGAAAATGCCGATATTAAAGTCAATTGCAATCCATGATAACGTCAAGGCAACGCTGAGGTACATATTAAATCCTGATAAAACGGAAGGGCAGTATCTCTGCAACTCCCGCAACTGCTTCGCGAACGCCGAGGACGCATATCTTAACATGAAGTACATCTATGAACGTTTCAGCAGTCACCGCTTCAACGAGCCCCTCGCAGAAGTAGGAAAGAACCGCGTGAAAGCTATTCACTACATCCAGTCCTTCAAGCCGGATCCGAACCTTACTCCGGAACTGGTACACCGTATGGGGCGCTCGTTCTGCCGCATGGCTTTTGGCGACAACGTGCAGATGGTTATTGCAACTCATGTGGACAAGGGGCATCTGCATAACCACATCCTGATCAACACATACGGCGTGGACGGTCACAAGTATAACGACAACTATACTACACGTCGGGAGCTGCGGAAAATCTCGGACGGGGTCTGCCTTGTTTTCGGTGTACCGGTAACCGAAGCCAAACGCAAGAGTGGTATGTCTTATTGCGAATGGAAGCATTACAAACAGGGTACATCGTTCAAAGAACAGATACGCCGCGAGATAGACACGCTGGTGTTGTGCTGTGATAATTACGATCATCTTATCGACCTTCTCGAAAAACGAGGATATGAAATGCGTTCTGGCTACAATACTGCAATACGCGCGCCGGGTCAGAAGTATTTCACTAATCTCAGGACACTCGGTGAGGAGTACACCATAGATGCTATCAGATCGCGTATTGAGTACAGAGATGATCTGGGTAACGCTTCCCGTGAGGATGCTTACAGCAAGGGCAAAGAGCTGACTATCTGCTATGCCGACCTGATAACACGGCTCTCTAAACTCATAGTTGACGGGAAAAAGCCCGTAAAGAAAGTGGACGAAAGATACCCGTATCTGCCGCACAACGACCGTGACGTGCAGCAGTTAGGCGCGCAGCTCGCGCTTATCGAACGCCTGCGGATCTATTCCGTATGCGAAGCCGAGGCAAAAATCCGAAGGGTAAAAGAAGAATATGACAAGTTGGTGGCAGAGTTAAACGAGTACAGGCAGAAAAACTGTGAGATCCCCGAACTCTGGGCTCAGTACCAGATCCTTCGCGAACTTGAGGACAAGCCCGACAAAACCGTGGCGGAACAGAGTAAACTGGAACTTGCGCGGCAGATGCTTTCCAGAGACAGTATAACGTATCTGCAGAACAGGAGGCTGCTCGAAGCGAAAAAGTGGGACTATGACAGGTATGTCGCCGGGCTACTAAGCGATATAGACAAAAAGTCATATCTGATAAAGGCTTTGCAGGAGATAGCCGACACGTTCCGTGAATCGCGGGAAAGGAGCAGACCCGACTATGTCCTCAGGCTGATAGAGAGAAATCTGGCAGAGGCAAAACAGAAAGCCGAACCCGAAAAAACTGTGCCCAAACAGGACGAGTCTACGGCGAAGCCGCCGGAACAGAACAAATCCCGCGGAATGAAGCGAAGATAAAACGACAAGACACTATGCGATCTCTTTATTCCACATCAAGCGGGACTTCTCTGTCCGGCGCAGGGAAAGCCTTGTCGAGAATTTTCAGATCTTCATCCGTAAGCGCGATGTCGCCCGCAGCCGCATTCTGGAGGGTGTGTTCTCTTGTCGCGCTTTTCGGGATCGCGATAACATTACCGCCGCGTATCGCCCATGCGAGCATTATTTGCTGAACCGACGCGTTATGTGCGTCCGCAATCTGCTGCAAAGCAGGGTTACCGATGATACCGCTGCGGAGCGTTCCGTTTATCGCGAGTGGGCAGTACGCCATAAATGCTATGTTGTTTTTACGAAGATACGGGTGCAGACTGTACTCGGTACCGCGTGAGCCGATATGATACAAGTCCTGTACGGCAACGCAGTTCCCGCCGTGCTTCAAACGTGCAAGCTCGTGCATATCCTGCGTATCGAAGTTTGATACTCCCCATTCGCGTATAAGCCCGTTATCTTTGAATTCCTGTAAGCACTCAACAGTTTCGGACAGGGGGATAGACCCACGCCAATGGTATAAGTACAGATCAAGATAGTCGATGCCGAGGTATTTCAGGCTTGTTTCGCAAGCGCGGCGCATATTCTTCCTGCCCGCGTTCTGCGGTAAGACTTTCGACACGATAAACAGTTTTGATCTGTCATACGGCTTTATCGCGTCACCGACCACGGACTCGCTTTTTCCGTAGCCGTACAGCTCTGCCGTGTCGATAAGCGTCATACCGTTGTCGATACCTGTGCGTAACGCTTCTATTTCCTGATCGTGCATACGCGGATCGTCACCGACATGCCATGTGCCCTGACCAATAGCGGGAACAGTTATCCCGCTTCTGAGCATTACTTGTTTCATACCGCACCTCCCGATTATCTCGTTTGTTCTATTATATCACAGATTGCCATGGAATACAAGAATTTATGGCATAAGAAAAAGCCCCGATGCCTGTAATCTGCACCGAGGGCATATCTTACTTCATCCCGTGAAGCGTAGTATTTATTATCTGTATCGTTTCCAGTAAGTCATCGTTGTCGCCGCTGTTATCGTTTATCCGCCGCAGTTCCGTTAAAACCTCATCGAGCTTGTCTTTCAGTGCTTTATACACCCGCGGATTACCCTGCACAACTATGTCTTTACACAGTAACCGCTTAATAATGTAGTCCTGCTTTGAAAGCCCGGAGAGGGCGACCTGAGTGTTGATCAGGTCGTTTTCCTCCGGTGATACTCTGAATGCTACGGTTTTGTTGCGCCAACGGTTCTTGTCGTCTTTCCGCTTAACCGACATCTCGTTTATCCTCCTCATCGTCAGTTCCGCTTCGTCTGAAACTACTCAGTCTGTTCGCCATTTCCGCTTGTGTTGACGGGAACAGGTGCGCATATCGGTAAGTTATATCAATGCTTTCGTGTCCGACCCTGTCGGCTATCGCGACTGCCGAGAATCCCATCTCGATCAAAAGCGATATATGGCTGTGTCGCAGATCATGTATTCGGATTTTCTTTACTCCTGCAGCCTTCGAGCCCCGCTTCATTTCATCATACAGGAAACTCTTTGTCACTTCAAATATTCTGTCATTCGGTCCAACACCGTAGAGCTGTTTAATGCAATCCTGCATCTCCAATGCCAGAAAATCCGGCATCTTTATTACACGGTTGCTTTTGGGAGTCTTGGGATCTGTTATTATATCGCGCTTTTCAAGCC
>JAFZOA010000637.1 GCA_017550775.1 Ruminiclostridium sp.
CATTGCGTCGGCGAGCCTGCCCTTGCGCACGTTCTTGTTGGACTTGTTCTTGATGTCCTCGTGGGCGGGGTTCTCGTAGCTGTCATCGCGGTTGATGATGCCGCAGAGATCCACCATTATCAGGTCGCCGATGCCGAGACTAAGCAGGAACGTTCCTATCGCGATACCCGCGGCTCCCGCGCCGTTTATCACCACGGTCATGTCCGAGAGCTTCTTGCCCGCGCACTTCGCCGCGTTTATCAGCGCCGAGCCCACTACCACAGCGGTGCCGTGCTGGTCGTCGTGGAATACGGGGATATCGAGGCGCTCTTTGAGCTTCCGCTCGATCTCGAAGCAGCGGGGCGCGGCGATGTCTTCAAGGTTGATGCCGCCGAAGCTGTCGGAGATGAGCTCTATCGTATGAACGATCTCGTCAACGTCCTTGCTCTTTATGCAGAGCGGGAACGCGTCCACGCCGGCGAACTCCTTGAACAGACAGCATTTGCCCTCCATGACCGGCATTCCGGCAAGTCCGCCGATGTCGCCGAGCCCCAGCACGGCTGTACCGTCGGTTATCACCGCCACAAGGTTCTTCCTGCGGGTGAGCTTGTAGGACAGCGCCGGGTCCTTCTGTATTTCAAGGCACGCCTGCGCAACCCCGGGGGTGTACGCGAGGGAGAGGTCTTCACGCGTATTTATCGGCGCGCGGGAGATCACCTCGATCTTGCCTTGCCATTCGTAGTGCTTTTTCAGTGCTTCATCTCTGATGTCCATAGCTTTTGTTCCTCTTTTCTTGTTTTATGTATAATGAAAAACCATAAATCATAAGCCAAGTTTTTTTCTAATATCGTTCAGCGTTTCTCCTTTATAATTAAAGAAAAGGCCACCACGAGCAGCTTTAACATTCAGTAATATAGCCGCAAGTTTTGAAATAGAGTATGTTTTACCGTTATATTCAACCTGGTTTATTTCATCTTTTGTTACACATACAATGGTATCATCTTTTGTAAAAACAAGAGATGACCCAACAGGAATGCCAATCATACTGAATGTAAGCCTATCCTGAATAGTAGCTTTTGATTGTCGGTTGTCAGAATTGGTGTCGAAATCCATGGATAAAGATTCAAAGTAGCTATCAGAAAAAGGGTTTTTTCTGAGCTGTTCCTCTCCACCGTTAATCTGAGCTATAGCAGATAGAATGTCATAAGCTTTTTTATAATTCATTTCATAAAACTCACGATTACGTGAATGACGAAGTGAACTGTCAAGAGCGTCTATTAAGCTGTGAAGCTTTAAATCCTCTAACCTTTTTTTGACTCTATAAATCGCGTAGCAATGAAACGGATCCGGAAGACCCGAGTTTCTGTTCAATGCTTTAAGCCTTTTCTGAACATCATCGGCATATCCTATCTTAACCAAATCAGGAAAAGCAGGATTAACAAGTATATAAATTGCGCCTACAAAAGAATCTTTTTTATACCACCCGTAGCTGTATCCGCGTTTTTTTAATTCGTTTTCAACATTTAAATTAAATAAACCAATCAAATCTTCATCGGAGAAAAAAGACAAATCGACCATTTCATCCTCAACCTCTGTTATTAATTCTGCATTAATATGAACACAATTAAGCTATATAAAGCTGTTCATATTTTTTAACGCTCACACATTCAGATGTTCGCCGCGCGTGATGATAGCGCGCACGGACTGCTCCGGTGTGAACTTATAGCCGAGCGAGATAGCGTAGTGGTTATAGAACCCGTGGAAGTCCGAGCCTCCGGTGGGGAGCACGCCGTACTGCTGGCAAAGGTCGAGAAGCTGTTCCTCCTCGTCCTCGTCGGCGCTCTCGTGATAGACCTCGATGCCGTCGATCTTGCCCTGGGCGGCAAGTTCCTCGATAAGCTCGAAGCTGTTATATACCTTCGGGTGCGCTATGACGGCGGTACCGCCCGCCGAGTGGATAAGTTCGAGCACGAACCGCACGTCGGGGTTATGCTCGGTCTCCTTGCGGACTTCCTCACAGCACAGCCCGTCCTGCGCGCTGAAAAACTTGTCGTAGACATCGCCGTACAGCTCGGTGGTATAGCCGTAGTCCATAAGCGCGTGCATGATGTGGCACTTGTAGATAGTCTTGCCGCCCGCCGCATAGCGCAGTATGTTCTCGAACGCGATCGGGTATTCCGCGATGACCTTCATCGCCATGTCCTTGCCGCGCTTCTTGCGTGCTTCCGTGGTGCGAAGGC
>JAFZOA010000638.1 GCA_017550775.1 Ruminiclostridium sp.
ACGGTTAAACCATGTGTAGGCCACTTCTTCCATGACCTGCTCATAGCTCTTTTCCCTGATGTTGCGGATCACCGCCCGACTTAACCGCACAGCCGCCGCCGCGTCAGAAAGACTGCTTTTCATGAGCACAACGTCCGCTGCGTCGATAGCCACGTCCGTGCCGGCTCCCACCGCGATACCGATATCCGCGCGGGTAAGTGCCGGCGCGTCGTTTATCCCGTCGCCGATCATAGCTACCCTTCCGTACTTCTGAAGCTCCCTCACCACAGCTTCCTTACCGTCGGGAAGGACCTCCGCTATCACGGTGTCAACGCCCGCCTGCGCGCCGACAGCCTCAGCGGTGCGTTTATTGTCGCCGGTGAGCATGACCGTGCGCAGTCCCATGTTTTTAAGCTGCGCCACAGCCTCCGCACTGTCGGGTTTTATCCTGTCCGCGACAGCTATGATACCGAGCAGCTCCCCCTCCCGCGCGAAGAACAGCGGAGTCTTTCCCTCGTTCGCAAGCCTTTCCGCGGTCTCACGCGCCGAGGCGGGAACGTCAGCCTTGCTCTGCACGAACGCCGCGTTCCCGCCGTACAGCCGCTTCCCGTCGATCAGGGCGGTCACTCCGCTTCCGGTAAGCGCCTCGAACCCCGTAACATCCGGCGAAGCGATCCCGTTTTCCTCCGCATACCGCATCACCGCACCTGCAAGCGGGTGCTCGCTGTGCTTTTCGAGCGCCGCCGCCGATATGAGCAGCTCCCGTTCTTCCGTTCCCACCGGGATAACATCAGTCACGGCGGGAGTCCCGGAGGTGACAGTCCCCGTCTTGTCGAGCACGACTATCTGCACCTTTCCGACCTCCTCAAGGGACACCGCCGTCTTGAAGAGTATTCCGTTCTTAGCGCCGACCCCGCTTCCCACCATGACCGCGACCGGGGTCGCAAGTCCGAGTGCACAGGGACAGCTTATCACCAGCACCGAGACCGCCCGCGCGAGCGCATAGTCCACGCTATGCCCCACAAGCAGCCAGATCACAAGGATCACGGCGGCAATACCGATCACGGTCGGAACGAATATCCCCGAGACCTTGTCGGCTATCCTCGCTATCGGAGCTTTGGTAGCCGCCGCGTCGCCCACAAGCTTTATTATGCGGGATATCGCGGTGTCCTCGCCCACACGCTCCGCCCGACAGCGCAGGAACCCCGATGTATTCACCGTTCCCGCGGACACCGGCGAACCCTCGGTCTTGTCCGCGGGTATGCTCTCGCCGGTAAGCGCAGACTCGTCAACGGCGCTGCTCCCGCTTATGACCGTACCGTCCACGGGTATCCTCTCCCCGGGGCGCACCGCGAAGATGTCCCCGATACGCACCTGAGCGGCGGGTATCACGGTCTCATTTCCGTCACGCTCGACGCAGGCGGTCTCGGGCGCGAGCTTCATGAGCCCTTTCAGAGCGTCGGTAGTTCTCCCCTTTGAGTAGGCTTCAAGGGTCTTGCCCACGGTTATCAGCGTAAGTATCATCGCCGCCGACTCGAACCACAGGTTCATGGTGTCGTTCATTGCGCGTTCATGGTCGCCCGCCTGCACTGCGGCGGTGATGTCGAACAGCACGAATACGCTCCAAAGGAACGATACGCCCGACCCCATGGCAACGAGCGTGTCCATGTTAGGCGCGCGGTGTATCAGACCCTTGAAGCCGCTTACGAAGAATTTGCTGTTTATGACCATTACCAGCCCCGCAAGCAGCATCTCCGCTATCCCGACGGCGGCATGGTTCCCGTCAAGAAACGGCGGGAGCGGTGCGCCGAACATATTGTGTCCCATTGAGATGTACATTAGCGGGAGCAGGATACACAGCGACGCTATGAGCCGCTTCACCAGCAGCGGTGTCTCCTTGTCCCGGAGCGCCCCGTCGGAAGTGCCGCTTTCCGCTTTTCCCGCAGTCTCCCCGGTCATCGCCGAAGCGCCGTAGCCCGCGTCCTCCACCGCCTTTATTATAGCTTCGGGAGCAGCATTCCCTTCCACTCCCATAGAGTTCGTGAGCAGGCTTACCGCGCATGAGGTCACGCCGGGAACAGCGCCCACAGCCTTCTCGACTCTCGCGCTGCACGCCGCACAGGACATTCCCGTCACATTGTATCGTTCCACACTCATCTTCCTTTCATACAGTTCCGTACTGTATTATTATACCACATTCTGCGAATAATGCAAGACCGGCTTTTTCCGGCCGGTGTGTCCGCAAATCACAGGGAATATTGACTTTGACCGTGAAAAGTGTTATAATAACACAGCAGACCAACCGAAAAGAGGGATAACTACGAATAAACAACCTGTCTGCGCCGCGATACATGATATGTCGGGCTTCGGAAGATGCTCACTCGCGGTGATAACGCCTATAATCTCGGCAATGGGGATACAATGTGTACCGGTACCGACCGCCGTGCTCTCGACACACACCGGCGGCTTCAACGACTTTGTATTCCGCGACATGACCGACTTCATCTCCCCCTGCTGTGAGCACTACAAAAGGCTCGGCATAGAATTTGACACGATATACAGCGGATTTCTCGGCTCCGACGCCCAGGTGGACAGCTGTCTCGAATTTTTTGAGAGCTTCCCGTCCGCCCGCCGCATGGTAGATCCGGTCATGGGCGACGACGGCGAACCCTACCGCACCTACACCCCGCGACTTGTGGAACGAATGAAGGAGCTTGTCCGCGCAGCCGATGTCATCACCCCGAATCTGACCGAAGCCGCTCTGCTCCTGGATATGCCGTATGTCGAGCGGCTTTCCGAGGCAAGGGCGCGGGATATGCTGGAGCTGCTCTGTACCATGTCAAAGTCTGTGGTCATCACCGGAGTCAGGTTCGAGTCCGGAATGCACGCCAACGTCTGCATGGACAGCGAGAGCGGAGAATACACAGTAGTGAGCTGGGAGCCGCTCCCCGCATCGTATCCCGGCACCGGCGACATTTTTGCGTCCGTGATGACCGGACGGATGATGCTCGGCGACGGGTTCGTGGACGCGGTACGAAAAGCATCGGCTTTTGTACGACAGGCGGTCTCCGCGACAATGGACAACGGTGCTCCGCACAGAAACGGTGTGGAGTTTGAACGCGTACTTGGCGAACTTATGCAAAACTGATAATACCCCGTATGTGATCTCACATACGGGGTATTGTTACATCTGAGTGCTTCCGGGCTGCATTTCGCTCCCGAATCCTTCGCCGTGCGGAGGCGTATTGTTAAACCCGGGTCTCTCGCCGTTCTGCGGAAGTTCCGGCATTTCGCCGTTCTGCGGGAGTTCCGGTCTCTCGCCGTTCTGCGGAAGCTCCGGCATTTCGCCGTTCTGCGGGAACTCCGGTCTCTCGCCGTTCTGCGGGAGCTCCGGCATTTGCCCGTTCTGCGGAAGTTCCGGCATTTCTCCGTTCTGCGGGAATTCCGGCATTTCACCGTTCTGCGGGAGTTCCGGCCTCTCGCCGTTCTGCGGAAGCTCCGGCATTTGTCCGTTCTGCGGAAGTTCCGGCATCTGTCC
>JAFZOA010000639.1 GCA_017550775.1 Ruminiclostridium sp.
CCGTATCGGACTTTTCAACATAAAAGAGGACGAGATAGAACTTTACAGGGTCTATGATAAAAACATATCCTTCACGCTCGGACAGAGAATGTTCGGCTGCGGAACGATCTCCATTGTTTCAAAGGATATAGACACCCCGGAAAAGAAGCTTGTCTCTATCAAGAAACCCCGCGAGGTCAAGAAGATACTCGACGCGGCGGTCAAGGAGCAGCGCGACAAGTACTATGTTCGCGGACGCGACATGATCGGCGGTCACGTCGATATCCACAATGATCTGATGCAGGACGATTTTACCGAAATATAATAACGGCACAGCGCCGGAATTGTGCACGTTTCACCAAAATCTCAAAAACCATGATATTTTTTAAAAATCCGTGTCACTTTTCGGGCGTTAATAACGTCTTATTATATAGAAGCTGTCTCATTTTTAGGCAGTCAATCCGGCAGACGCCGCCGCAGCGCAGATTTATCCGAAGACGCGGCACGCCCGCCAAGTATATAAAATGAAAGGAAACTGAAAAAATGAATTTGCTTTTGAAAAAAGCCGCGGCAGTCGTCACGGCAGGCATCATGGCATTTGCGAGCCTCGGCGCGGAATGCTTCGCCGAAAGCGCCCAGGTCACACGGTCACGCGTTGAGCTCAAGCTTGAAGCCGCCGTCGCAAAGCCTACATACCAGGTAAAGGGATCTCTCGGCACAAGAAAGATAGCTCTTACCTGCAGCACACCCGGCGCGACGATCTACTACACAACAAACGGGGCTGTGCCTACCACAAGGAGCAACGTCTACACCGGTTCGCTCATTCGTATAGCCTCGGACAGAAAGATCAAGGCTATCGCGGTAAAGGACGGCATTTCAAGCCCGGTGATGACCAAGACCTTTTATGTCAACACAAAGTACGGTGATGTGACCGGCGACGGAAACATCAACCAGAACGACTACACCAAGCTCAAAAACTATCTCGCACAGAAGACAAAGTACATCTGCAAGGATAACGCCGACTGCAACGCAGACGGAAGAGTAACGACCAAGGATCTCACCGTTCTGTCTCAGTTCCTCTCGGGTAAAGTCACAAGCCTTCCGAGCGCAGGCGTTACGACCATAAAGAAGCCCTCCGCTACCATGACAAAGGTATACGGCGGCAAGCGCGTCGAGCTTGCGTGCGCAACAAGCGGAGCAACGATCTACTACACCACCGACGGATCGACACCCACCATATTCAGCCTCAGATATGTAGGTCCCTTCACCGTGGATGAGACCTGCACGATCAACGCGGTAGCTATGATCGGCAATGATTCCAGCGCCCTCAGGACCTTTACCGTGAACGTAGGCACCATAAGCCCCGTGATCTCGGACAAATCCACCACGACGGAGTATAAGGGCGAGCTTTCCGTATCGCTCTCATGCCTCACAAGCGGTTCAAAGATCATATACACCACAGGTGATACGGAAGCTACCTGTCCCGACCCCAAGGTAAGCACGAGTGCTCTCACATACAGTCAGCCTATCAAGATCACAAAGAACACCACTATCAAGGCTTACGCACAGGCTAAGGGCTACGGCGACAGCGACGTTTATACCTTCAACTACAAGATAGACCCGTCCTTCACAATAACCGGCTATGTCTGGGACGACAGCCCCTCCACCTCTACCACGTCGAACGGACAGAAGGCAGCGACCGAGACCGGCATAAGCCTGATCCCCGTTTACCTCATCAATTCCAATACCGCGGTCAAGGACGCTCCCGTAAGCTATGTCCAGAGAACGACTACCGATTCTACCGGTAAGTACACCTTCAGCAACATAGAGTCCGGCAAGTCGTATAAAGTAGTATTCGAGTACAACTATCAGAAATACCGCGCATACAACACCATCGTTTCGGGCGGTAATCAGGCACTCCCCTATACCACCATCGACCAGATAAAGATCGCTTACAACGGCACATACGCTATAACAACCGCCGGCGAAACGCTCATCAACAATATCTCCAAGTACTCCGAAGCTGTCAACAGCTCGTACTACAAGACCTATGCCGTAACAAGCAGCAGCTACAGCCAGTCCACAGATAACGTAAACCTCGCTCTCATCTCCAAGAACTACGGTATTCTCGACCTCAGCGTAAGCGTAGCCGGTCAGGACACAGCAACAAACACTATCGCAGTTGGCAAGAAGCTCACCTACACCTTCACACTCACCAACAACTCGCCTATGACCAACACGAACCTCGTTGACGCGGATGTCGGCGTATATCTCTCCGATTCGTTCGTGAACCTTGTACGCGGACAGAGAACATCGACTCTCACCACGAACTTCACCAACATGACCAACGGTTATGTGTTCTACTCGTTCTCTGACTTTATCGGCTCCGGCGGACTTGCTCCCGGAAAATCCGTTTCCTTCACTATCGAGGGTACCGTCAACGACGAACCCGGCACCACGATCCAGTGCTACGCGGAGATAGACGGCTACAGATTCTCCAACAGCTGCTATGACTACTACTCTTCGCCCAGAACTCTTACAATAGGCGGTTCAAAGAAGGAGCGCGACGAGGCAGTTGCTACCCCGATCAAGGTAAAGGAAGACGCTTCTACCACCAATAAGAAGATCAACATCGGCGTTCAGCAGCAGACAATAGCTATCGGAAGCTATGCAGACTACACATTCTACATCCTCAACGGCGTATCTATCAACGATATCTATATCTCAAGCCTTAACACCACCGTGGCTTCGTACAATGTGCTTCCCACTCAGAAGCTCTCGGATATGCTCGTGGTAACTGTAAGAGTATTCGGCGAATCCGTCGGCATCTCGTCGATCAACATCACTCTCGCAGAGGATACCAAACAGACATATACCCTCACAACAAACGTTCTGCTATGATCTGAGCAGACCGGACAACAATATACCCGCAGCGGAAGGTCACCCTTGCGCTGCGGGTCTTTTTAGAGGTTCCCTTATGTGAGGCTCATCCCCGGTCTCGTCCGGAACAGGCGTTTATGTTTTCGGCAGCACTGTGCATTGCGCACAAATCGAGCAAAAAAAATTTGTGCAAATTACCGCCCTTGTGCAAAGATAGTTTTACTGATATAATGGTATTATACGATGTATTGAAAAGGACGGCGCAAACGTTTTCACGTCTACTCTGTCCGGAAACGATCAAGGAGGTAAAAAGCTCATGAACTACGGCTTTTTCGACGAAAAGAACAAGGAATATGTCATCACACGACCCGACACGCCCTCCGCGTGGGCAAACTATTTAGGCTCCCCCGAGTACGGCGCTATCATCTCCAACAACGCCGGCGGCTACAGCTTCGTCAAGTCCGGCGCAAACGGACGTATAATCCGCTACCGTTTCAACTCCGTGGCGACCGACCAGCCCGGACGCTACATCTATATCCGTGACGCAGAGACCGGCGATTACTGGTCCGCTTCCTGGTCTCCGGTGTGCAAGCCCCTTGATACCTACAAGAGCGAGTGCCGCCACGGAACCGCCTACACCGTCATCACCTCCGAATACACCGGCGTAAAGTCCGAGACCCTCTACTACGTCCCTAAGGACGCAACATACGAGGTATGGCGCTTAAAAGTCACCAATACCGGCGACAAACCCCGCAAGCTCGCCGTTACAGGCTACTGCGAATTCGTCAACGACAACAACTATGAGCAGGATCAGGTAAACCTCCAGTACACACTGTTCATCACACATACCTACTTCAAGGGTAACTATATCCTCCAGAAGCAGAACGAGAATTTCAGAAATCCCGACAACAACCGCTTCTTAGGTCTCGCGGGACAGAAGATAGACAAGTACTGCGGCGACCGCGACAAGTTCGTGGGAAGCTATCACAGCTACGCTAACCCCGTCGGCGCGTCCGCTGAC
>JAFZOA010000640.1 GCA_017550775.1 Ruminiclostridium sp.
ATCTGCTCGATACCCATGTTGATCTCCTTGATAGCGTCGTTCTGTTCTGCGCTCGCTTCGGCGATCATTCCGATTATCTCGGAGGACGCGGCAGTCTTTTCCTTGACTTTCTTCATCGACTCGGCGGTCTCGGCGGCTATCTTCGAGCCCTTATTCACCGCGTCTATGGAAGCTGTGATAAGCGTTGTAGTGCTCTTTGCGGCCTCTGCGCTCTTGTTTGCAAGGTTTCGTACCTCATCGGCTACGACCGCGAAGCCCTTGCCCGCGTCACCCGCTCTCGCAGCCTCGACTGCGGCATTGAGCGCGAGGATATTGGTCTGGAATGAGATGTCTTCGATAGTTTTGATGATCTTCTCGATCTCCTTTGAAGTGTTGCTGATCTCGGTCATAGCGGAGACCATGTTAGTGATCGATGTATCCTGTAGATTTACCTCGTCCTGGGTCTCCTTCGAGATCTTTCCGGCCTTTTCGGCGTTCATCGCAGTAGCCGCTACCTTGGAAGTAACGTCCGCGATAGTGGCGGAGATCTGCTGAATAGCTGCGGCCTGCTTTGTGGTACCGTCGGCAAGGGACTGAGAGCCTTCCGCCATCTGATTGGAGCCGGAAAGAACTTCGTCCGAGGACATATTCATCTTGCTGAGAGTATCGCCGAGGTCGGATTCTATGCGAAGAATGTTCTCCTTGATGACCTCAAAGTCGCCGGGATACAGCACGTTCGGGGAAGCCGTGAAGTCGCCCTGTGCCATGTAACCCATTATCTCCGAGATATCTGCGATACAGTTGCTGAGCTCCTGCTTTGCAGAACGCAGCTTCTCCGCAAACGAACCAACTTCGTCGTCAGCAAACCGGTAATCAACGGCAGTGGTGCTGAGCTGACCGCGCTGCATCTCGTCAGCGAGAACGGAAACATGACTTATAGGAGTGATGACCTTCTTGCGGGTGAATACGAATACAATGATCGAAGTTACAGCGATTGCAACAAGAGCGATGATAACGCACACGAGTATTATCATAGAGAACTGTGTATTAGCCGAGCTTGCGTCGTTGCCCGCGAAATATGCTCCGACAACATTCTTCTGCGTGTCATACATAGGCTCGTAGGAAACGTAGTAGGGTTTTCCGATAATGGTAGCCTTGCCGGTGTATTTCTGCTTACCGTTTATTACCTGGTTCTCGATGTCAGATGCCATTGTGGTTCCGATAACACGCTGGTTGGTGGAAGGATCCACGATAGTCGTTGCATAGCGGGTATTTCCCTTGAAAATGGTAACGTCACAGTTTGTCGTCTTCTGAATGGTGTCCATCCATTCGTGTGAATCAAGCCGGAATCCTATCACAAGTCCGCTCGAAACGCCATTTGCTGTCACTTTATCGCAGTACACTACAGCGAGAGTATCGTCCTGAAGAATGACACCGTTGACTGAATTGTTACCCTGTGACACCGCACTGAGATCGAAGGTCGTGAATGGATAATCAGAGCTTTGATACATGACCAGACCCGAAGGTACTCCAATAGCGCAGAAATATCCGTCGCCAAGACCGAACTCACTCCATGCACGTTCAAAGGAGCTTGAATCGTTGAAGGTCATGCCGCTGACGTAGCTTGACTGGTTAGACCAGTTTTCAAAAGTGGTCTTAAGCTGAGCCAGTCGATCGTTTACCGTGTTTTCAAGCACTACCATACCGACCTCAGCTCTGTCGATAAGTATGTAGTCATTGTAGCTGCCGAAAAGGATAAGCGATACTGTAAGAACAAGTGCTACGGTTATCGCGAGAGCAGCGGTACTCAGCAGAATTATCTGTGTACCGAGCCTTTTGAATAGGGATGTTTTCATATATTCCGACCTCCAGACAAAGAAAAGCGGAAACCTGCTGATTGTAAAAATTCTGTCCGCATTGTTTGTTTTCTTTTCCAACCTCCGGCATGGGAAAGAAACGAATATTAGATTTGATTATATTCTAACAAATTATAACACAATCGACGTAAATAATCAATACATTGATGCCATTTTTGTGAAAATCAACACATAAACATTACCGCGAATACAGCATAATGCTATATCCGCGGTGTTCTTATACGAATTTGTCAGACTTCAAAATGTAAATCTGTTATCAGAGCAGGGATTTCGGGTCGTACTTGGGCTTTACATATACCTTGTCCGGCTTGTCTGTGACTTCTTCCTTGAACACTTTCTGCCATTCTTCCGCAGAGTAGTCCTCGATAGTCAGGGTAATGTAGTGGTCGCTCATTCCGAGTGACTCCGCAAGCGCGTTCTTTACTGCTTCCGCAGCCTTCTTCTTCTGTTCCTCGCTTCTTCCCGCGAGCATTTTGATACCAATATGCGGCATGATAATTTACCTCCGTTTGTATATTTGTTCACAGCAGTATAAGTTATGAACATTAAACCTTTCTGAAAACTCTTGACGAATGTGCGGCAACGGGAATACTTCCTTCCAGAATAAACCGTTCTCCGGTCAGGATATCCTCAAACTCGCCCGGTACATTTACTCTGAAATCATGATCCTCGCCGGCGTTTATCATCGCCACGACTTGTTCACCGTTGTATTCACGCATGAACGCAAAATCGTGGTTGTGCAATTCAAGCTGCTTATAGTCTCCCGCTGCGAGCGCATCGCTCTCTGTGCGGAACTTTGACAGCTTCGCGATATGCTCGGTGAGCTTGTTGTCTTCCTCCGGGGTGAACGCAACACGAAGCTTTTCGTCGCCCTGTTTCTTGTCGCCCTTCCAGCCGTATTCGCTTCCGTAGTACAGTCCCGGGATACCCGGCATAGTGTAAAGAAGCGTGTATATCGGGTCAAGCTCGGTGTCGTCTCTGAGCATGGAGGCTATTCTGCTTACATCGTGGTTATCCACGAACGAGTAGAGCGCCTTTCCGCGGTAAAGACACCAGCTCTCCTTGCCGAACTGGCGATTGAGGGAGTGCGCGATCTCGAACATATTCATGTCGTTGAAGCTCGAATACAGTCCCTTGTAGCACTCGTAGTTGGTAACACTGTCGCACATCTCGGGGTTCATCCAGCGGTTGTAGTCGCCGTGGAGCGTTTCTCCCATGAGCCAGAAGTCGTCCCTGAGGTACTTGCAGTGTCCGTGGAGCTCCTTGAGGAAGTTAAGGTCGAGACAGTAAGCAACATCGAGCCGCAGACCGTCGATGCCGAACTCTTTGAACCAACCTGTGATGCAGTCCTTTATGTACTGCTTTACGTCGCCGTTATAGAGGTTGAGCTTGACAAGCTCATAGTGACCTTCCCAACCCTCGTATGAGAAGTTATCTTCAAACGGCGATCTTCCGTCGTGAAGGTGGAACCAGTCCTTATAGCGGCTTTCCCAGCGGTGCTGGCGAACGTCCCTGAATGCCCAGAATTCGCGTCCGACATGGTTGAATACGCCGTCCAGAACGACCCTGATGCCGTTTTCATGGAGCGCGTCGCAGACCTTCTTGAAGTCCTCGTTTGTACCTAAGCGGCGGTCGATCTTTGTGTAGTCGGCGGTGTCGTAGCCGTGGTAGGACGACTCAAATACAGGTCCGAAGTAGACCGCGTTGCAGCCGAGCTTCTTGATATGGGGGATATTGTCGATGACGCTTAGTATCCTGCTCACGGGCTCGCTGTTAAAGTCGTTCGGTACAAGCGCTCCGCAGTAGCCGAGCGGGTAAATGTGATAGAAAGAGGATTTCAGATACCATTCCATATTATGATCTCTCCGTTTCCGAAAAATTTACATATATTATAACACATTATGTTCCGTTTGTCATTAGTTTTTGTTAAAATTTTATAAAATTTTTATTGACTTGCATTTTTTTCGGTGTTATACTATTTAATAGAGGGACAAATAGTGAGGTGGAACAGAAAATGACGACAGGAAAGAAGATCGCTTTTGCGCTGTGCTCGCTCTGGACAGGGATAACATCGTTTTTCGCTCCGATAGCCTGGGGAATGATATTCATGGACATCACCGGACACGGCAAGGGATACGACTATGACCTCGGCCCCGAGAAGGATATATCTGTGATGTTCGGGTTCGCAGAGCTCGTGATATGGACAGCGGTGACTCTTCCGGCGCTGGTCTTTGTGATGTACACTCTTTATGGGAAAAGGAAGGTGCTTATTCTGATACCGATAGCGGTTTGCATCTGTCTGTTCGTCTGCGGTATATTCTTTGTGGGCGGATTTGAGAAGTTCCTGCTGTTTTTTAACTTACGGGTCTGAAAACATTTCCTATATGTTTAATATGCTATAAAGTTAGTCTTTGCTAACAGTCATAAGTTGTAAAAAATATACAAAAACGGTATGTAAAATTGTCTATTATAAGCAGTAGCTTTTTTCACGAGAATGTGCTATAATCAATATGTATATATGTGTTATATTTTTCACATAATGCGAGGACGCTGTGCGGCGATCCAATAAAAGGAGGTTCTGTAAATGAGTTCCACACAAAAAGTTAAGGTTGCTTTTAATGGTACTGCCGAGCAGGAAAAGGCGCTTCGCAGTATGATCAAAGAGCACAAAGGACAGGCCGGTGCGCTTATGCCTATCCTTCAGAAAGCGCAGGAAATATATGGCTATCTGCCCATAGAGGTACAGAGCATTATTTCCGAGGAAACGGGTATACCCATGGAAAAGATATATGGCGTTTCCACATTCTATGCCCAGTTCTCACTCTATCCCAAGGGCAAATACCGTATTTCGGTATGCTTGGGTACAGCATGCTATGTCAAGGGCTCCGGAGATGTATTCAACAAGCTCAAGGAGATGCTCGGCATAGAGGAGGGTCAGTGCACCCCCGACGGCAAATTCTCTCTTGACGCGTGCCGCTGTATAGGCGCGTGCGGTCTTGCACCCGTAATGACCGTAAATGACGATGTTTACGGTAAGCTGACCAACGATCAGCTCAAAGGCATTCTCGACAAATATGCGGATTGAACGCAAAATTAGTTACTGTCAATAAATTGAAAGGAATATTCAAATATGGATCGTAAGGTTTTAATTTGCGGCGGTACAGGCTGTACCTCTTCCGGAAGCATGAAGATTGCCGACAAGCTTGA
>JAFZOA010000641.1 GCA_017550775.1 Ruminiclostridium sp.
CCGTTGTTCCCGAGCGGGGAGAATTTCACGTAGATCTCAGCGAAAACTATCAGAATTATCACCGAGGTCAGGTACATGAGCCGGTTCGCGCGGCGGATATCCTCGTTTTCAATCGGGCGGATATCGTCGCCGATGTACGGCTTTTTGTGCAGCTCCCCGAAATACCACGCGTCCCCCGCGAGCCGCACGTCGAGGGCTCCCGCGCACACCGACTCGGTCTGTGCGGAGTTCGGGCTCGCGTGCTTTCGCCTGTCCCGCCGCCATATCCTCCACGCGTTTTTCCCGTCCTGACCGAGCAGGAACGCGGAGAGTATCATGGTGAGCGCGGTGAGCCGCGAGGGAAGGAAGTTCAGCACGTCGTCGAGCTTAGCCGCGAGCTTCCCGAGCTTCTCGTATTTCTCGTTTTTGTACCCGATCATAGAGTCCATGGTGTTCGCCGCCTTGTAAAAGACCCCGCCGACCGCCCCGAACAGCGCCATGTACATTATCGGCGCGGTCACGCCGTCGGAGGAGTTCTCCGCCACAGTCTCCACCGCCGCGCGGATTATCCCGTCACGGTCGAGAACTTCGGTGTCCCGCCCGACTATCATCGAGACAGCCTTTCGGGCTTTCTCCGTGTCGTCCCCGGCGACGGCGCTATACACCTTCATGCTCTCGTCGCGAAGACATCTCGCCGCGATCATGTAGTAGCACAACACGCTCTCTGCCGTCACGCCGAGCCATACGTTCAGCCGGTAACAGAGGAATACCACGCCGAAAGCCGTTCCCGCCGAGAGCAGCAGGACTGTCACAGCAAGAAAAGCACCGCCCGCGGTAAGACTTTTGAAGTGCGCGCGGACGAGCCGTTCAAGTGCGGATATGAGCCGCCCGATAAGCCGTATCGGGTGGGGAAGGGTGTATGGGTCGCCTATCAGCGCATCGAGCAGAAAGCCGATGACAAGAGGCATTGCGGGTATCAGATAGTTCATATTCTGTCTGTGATTTCCAGCTTTTCGCCGTCGTAAACGGTCACATAGCCGTGGCCGTTTTCTGTCATGTATTCGTAAAATTCCCTGTGCGGAAATGCGAGATTTTCAAGAATCGACATGATCGTTCCGCCGTGAACGACAAACGAAACTGTGTTGACACTCTTATTATCTTCGAGCGCGTTCAGAAATCCGTTCACACTTCGCGCACGGAAATCTCTGCTGTCCTCGCCGTTCGGAAATGCTCCGAGCCCGCCGTTATCAAGCCATTTCTGATAGTCGGGATTTCCGCTCAATTCGATGTGATTTCTGCCCTCAAAATCACCGAAATCGCATTCCCGAAGCTCCCTGCAGGTCACGGGCTTTATACCGGGGTAGATGATCTCTGCGGTTTGCAAGCAGCGCTTCATGGGGCTTGCGATCACCGCTTCACAGCCGGGGTAGGAGATACTTTTCAGCTCCGCGATACCCGCCTCACACAGGGGCTCGTCGGTGCGCCCGATGTAGCGCTTTTCCATGTTCCCTGCGGTCTTGCCGTGACGGATGAATACTATTCTCACGGCGCACCGCCCTTTATCACCGCCGGTATCCCGCAGCAAACACGGACTACCTCGGCGGCCTTGTCCGCGAGGATACAGCCCGTCCGGCCTACCGCTTCTCTCCACTCGCGCTCGCCCCTGTCAAGCGGGATTATCCCGCAGCCGATCTCGTTCATCTCTACCGCCTCGCAGTCGAGGCATTTCGTGAATACAAGCGGGTCGATGCTCTCGGAGATCATTCTCTTCACGGCGAGCTCGTAGTGAGCGATGAAGCGCGCCTGCGCAAGCTCGGAAAGGGCACAGCTCCCGCCGTCGGCGATCTCCCCGTCCGACAGCGAGAAACGCTTTTTCATGTACTCCGTCTTGCCCTGAAAAGCGCCGCCGGTTATCAGTATCATCGACACCCCTCCGACCTCAATGATTTGCCAGCGCCACCAGCGCGGC
>JAFZOA010000642.1 GCA_017550775.1 Ruminiclostridium sp.
AAGATATGTTCTTCAATTATTATTTTATTAGATTGTACATCAAACAGATAGATTATCCCGTCGTTTCCAAAAATGAAAAGCCCACATACTAAATAATAATCTGTAATTATGTTAATGGCTCGACGATCAAATAGTAATATGCCACGGTTTGATGTCATAGATAATTTTCTGAATGTGTGATCTGTTAAATCGTATACATATATTTCGTTTTTCATGTTGTATAACCATCTAAATCTATGTAGAAGATACTAATAGGGTGAAATTTGGATTGTACAATTATTATATCACGTTTTACGCTTTTTGACAAGAGTAGATTACTCCACAACTTATATTTAAAACTACAGTTAGGAAAGCTTGATCAAATGAAGACCAAAAAGATTATAGATTACGGCAGTTATATATTCGACCTCTACGGCACACTGATCGAAATGCGCACCGACGAGGAATCACTTCCGTTTTGGCAGAAAATGGCTGAGCTGTATGCTGTCTATGGTGCCGACTACACCGCGGCGGGCTTGCGGCATGAGTACAAACGGCTCTGCAAAGAGGAAGAACGCAAGCTGATAGCAGAAGCCGGCTGCCGCATACCGGAGATAAAGCTGGAGAAGGTGTTCGCTCGCCTGCTGTCCGAAGCAAAGCATACCCATAGAACCGCGCACACTTTCGGCGCAGGCACGGATGAGATCGCATATTACATAGCGAACTCTTTCCGGGTACTCTCGCGGCACAGAATGAAGCTGTACCCGGCAGTCCCGGAGCTGCTCCAATACTTGCGTGACAGCGGCAAGGGCGTATATATGCTGTCAAACGCGCAAGCTGTGTTCACGACACCGGAGATCGAGCAGCTTGACCTTGCAAAGTATTTCGACGACATCTTCCTCTCGTCTGACATAGGAGTTAAGAAGCCGGAGCCGCTGTTCTTCGAGAAGTTGCTGCAAAAGCACGCTCTTGACCCAGAGCGAACTGTCATGGTGGGTAATGACTTTTACGCTGACATGGGAATCGCGCTTGCCTGCGGAACTGCCGGAGCCCACATAAATTCGGATAAGCTGTCAGCGCGGGAGAGAGCGAAGCAGAGGAAAATGCTTGAAACTGAGTACGACAGGAGTACAGATAAAATATATGAATTTCAGAGTATCAGAGATTTACTGAATGTCGTCGCCGCGCAACAATAAAGAAATCACCGGAGAGCAACATGACCATAGCCAACAGAGAAGTGGATATTTACCCTGCGCATGAATCCGGCAGCCCCCTTGTAATATTCAATGCTTTCGAGAACGAGGGGACGGCTGTCCATACAGAGTTAGAGAAATTGACGGCAGCGGACTTTTCGCTTGCCTCAATAAAAATCACGGATTGGAACAGCGACCTGTCCCCGTGGGCGATACCGCCGGTGTATAAGAACGACGAACCGTTCACGGGTGGGGCGGATGCATATCTTGAAACGCTGACGGGTGAGATCGTACCTGCGATCATAGCGGAAATTGGCATCGAGCCTGCATATATTGCATTGGTGGGGTACTCGCTCGCGGGACTATTCGCCGTGTATGCTATGTATCGCACCAAAATGTTTTCGAGAATTGCGAGCGCGTCCGGTTCGCTGTGGTATCCCGGATTTATGGATTACGCAAAATCACACGAATTAGCGGTACTTCCCGAAAAACTGTACTTCTCGCTCGGTGACAAGGAAGCGCGGACACGTAATCAGATCATGGCGAAGGTCGAGCAGAACACAAGAGACCTCCACGAATATTACAGGTCGCTCGGAATCGGCACGGTTTTCGAACTCAACGAGGGTAACCACTTCAAAGATGCGGGCCTTAGGATCGCAAAAGCTATAACTTGGATAACCGACTGAAATAATATGAATTGTGGGCGGCACGTAATCTTAAATCATATAAAAGCAATAGGATAAGCGGCGCTTACAAAAAATCTAACCAAACTTTTCTGCAACTTTTTGTGTAAATCTTCTATACCTCAATTTGAAAAATATTACAGCCTGTTATATACCTCTCGATTTCTGACATTAAGATCTGCGATAATTTTTTGTTGAGCGAATGATTTTTGAAACATTCGTCAAATGCATTTTTTCGAGGGGGTCCCGACGAAAAAATGGAAAGTGTACGTACACTTTCTATGCTTGCAAGTATTAGAATTTTTATCTGGAATACGTACACTTGGTTTTACGCCTTTTTGCATATCTCAACATTTTGGAATTTCAAAATCGAATAGGGTCATAGGGGTACCCGATATTTTAGATTTACATTTTGTATAACTCCCTGACTAAAAAATTTTGAATCCGGTGGTCGGAAATGTCCGGGGTGTGATCCGGAACATGTTGGAATGGAAACAATGCTCGTCGTTATGACTGACAGGTTAGGGCAGATGTCGGAACGGGGGTACTGAATTAGCGTTACTTAGCAAGCATAGAAAAATACCGGTATTTTTCAAAAATCGCGATAATTTTTGCTTTGCCTCAAATTATTCCCGTTGTTGATATGCTGATAAATATGCTTTGCTCTCTCATGTTGTCTCAGAAGCTCTGTATGCGATTTTTGAGCGCTTGGCAGTGAAACTATACTACTTCGGTGAAAGCTTTCAAAATAGGGCTGTTTTTGAAGCTCTGAGACTTGACATTTGACCGACCTCGTGCTATCATATGGTAAAGCGTGATTCCCGAATGGGCTAAACGGAATACGGTACCTTGACAACTGAACCTGAACCAATGACTTGTTGAGATTTGTATTTTGCTCCGTTGTATCAGTACAATGGAGGCTAATATGAATAAT
>JAFZOA010000643.1 GCA_017550775.1 Ruminiclostridium sp.
GACATCCAGCCCGATATATGTTATACTATTCATGGTGACTCCTCCTTGTATGTGGTATCTCGGCTGATTTCTTTCACTTTTATTTTAGCAGAGTAATCCACGCTTTGCAAGAGGGGTCACTTCATATTATCTGATTTATCTCAACATTCGACCGCTTACAAACAAGATGACCATATCAAAAGTATACATTTCAGGCATACCAAAGTATAGAATATAAGCATTTTACATATTGACCAATATATGCTATAATGAGTACAGGACAAAACCCTGTACTTTTTTTCTTGGAGGTGACCGAATGAATGTAACAATACCCGAAATAACCGACAAGGAACTTGCCGATACGCTGAAACGCTCGGGAATGACCGATGAACAGGTAAAGTCATTCCTTGAAAAATGCACAGGCAGCAGCTGTGCCGAAAAGGTTAGGACCTTACGGAATGTCAGAAAATCACTTCTCGACACAATTCACAAAGAGCAGGCGGCACTCGACCGGCTCGACTATCTTATATGGTGTACGGAACGCAAATCAAATTAATAACAGGAGGAAAACAAAATGATCGGAAACTTCACTTACAACACACCCACAAAACTCTACTTCGGAAAGGACTGTATCAAAGACCTGCCCGCCGAGATCGGAAAATACGGGAAAAACGTGCTTCTCACCTACGGCGGCGGTTCGATCAAAAAGATCGGGCTTTACGACAAGGTAAAGGAACTGCTGGGCGGCTTCAATATCACTGAACTTTCGGGCATAGAGCCGAATCCGAAATACGATCCCTCCGTTATCGACGGCGCAAGGCTCTGCAAAGAGAATAAAATCGACGTTATCCTTTCGGTAGGCGGCGGTTCGGTGCTTGACTGCTCCAAGGCGATCGCAGCCTGTGCAAAATACGACGGCCAGGGTTGGGACCTTATCTCCGGAAAGGTCAAGGCAAAGACAGCGCTCCCGATCGTCGATATCATCACACTTGCCGCAACGGGAAGCGAATACGATATGGGATGTGTTATCTCAAACACCGCGATAAACGACAAGCGCGGTTATCTCGATGAACTGCTTTATCCCGCCGCGTCTTTCCTCGATCCCGAATACACTTACACCGTGAACAAATGGCAGACTGCCTGCGGTACCGCCGACGCGATCAACCACGTTCTGGAGCAGTTCTTCGCTGAGCCGAACTCGATTTTCAACGACGGTATCATGATCTCCGCGCTCCGCTCGCTTATGACAAATGTAAGGATCGCGCTTGAAAAGCCGGATGATTACGCGGCGAGAAGTGAGCTGATGTATGTCTGCTCGTGGGGATGTAACGGAATTCTTGCAAACGGCGCAGGAGCCTCCGGCTGGCCGATGCACTCGATCGAACACGCGCTTTCCGCATATTTCGATATTACCCACGGCGCGGGACTTGCTATCATCACGCCTTGCTGGATGAAGGAGATCCTCTCAAAGCGGACTGTTGAACGATTCGTGACGCTCGGTACAGGTCTGTTCGGGTTTGACAAAGCATTGCCGGATAACGAAATGGCTGAAAAGGTCATCAAAGCGTTTTATAATTTCTTTGAATCTATCGGTATTCCGATGCACCTCGGTGAGCTTGGCGTGAAAGCCGAAGCGATAGACGAAATGGCGGATCATATTCTTGAAAACGACAACACGAACCAGCCCTGGATGTACGCTCCGATTGGAAAAGACGCGCTTGTTCGCATCTTGAATGCAAGTATGTGAGGATCTGAAATGAGCATCACAGTTATCAGCAGTCCTTGACAGAAGAAATTACGACATAAGAACAAAGCTGCGTAGTGCTTAACTACGCAGCTTTGCCTAAAACATTGAAAACTTCTTTCCGCCACATTACCAAAAAGTAACATACGGAATGCGTGCAGGCTCAGCCTGCCGAGGGTCAAGGGGCGAGGAGCCCCTTGCGAGGGGTTCAAAGGGGGCGAGAAGCCCCCTTGCGGAGCTGACTTCCCATAAAGAACTTTCCATATTTCCTTTGGCAGCGCGGTTCTTCACGCTGCCTTTTTGTTATAATCTCTGCTGTCAACGGTCGCCGTGACGACATATACATTGAAGCGGAAGCATATTTCGACTTCCTGTTCACGGTAGCCGTTGGACTTGTCGGCTTCATGCACGATTATCTTCTCGATAAAATCGTGCATAAGCTTCGGTGTAAGCTCAGATACGCTTTCATGTTTGCGAACAATCTGTAAGAAGTGAGATACGTCGCTGCTCTTCTGCTCTTTGGCTTCGATAAGCTCGCGGAGCTTCACGACCTCATCTTTCAGCTTCTTCTGCTCGTCCGTGTAACCTGCTGACATCTGAGCAAACCGCTCGTCGTCGATCTTACCGAGAACATTATCCTCATAGAGCCTTGTAAAAAGCCTGTCGAGTTCTTCGATACGCCGGTCGTCTTTTGAAAGAAGCCGCTTTGCTTTCTTAACTTCATCGAGATGCGAAGCTTCCGACTGCTCCATTGAACGCTGTACAAATGCGTCTTCATCATTGCGGACTGAACCGAGAAGCTTGTTTATCTTGTCAAGTACGATCTCGCCGAGTATGCAAGTTCTGATGTAATGTGCGGAACACTCTCCGTAACGCCGCGAATATGTGGAACATTTCAAGCATTCCTTATTCTTTGGCGTATCGCCGCCGCGCGAGATGTAGAGCTTCTTGCCGCAATCGGCGCAATAGACGATACCGGAGAACGGATTAGGCTCCGAGCACTTCTTCTGCGGCCTGCGCTTGCTTTCGCGGAGCTGCTGCACAAGGTCGTAGTCGCGCTGAGATATGATCGGCTCATGGGTATTCTCGAATATCATCCAGTCCTCTTTCGGCAGGTCTATCCGCTTCTTGCACTTGTACGATTTCTTCGTTGTCTTGAAGTTGACCGTGTGACCGACATATTCAAGGCGTTCGAGAATGTCGCTGATACTTCGGTGATCCCAATGCGCCAAGCCCGTACCGCGTGAGCGTATCGACGGTGTGGTTACGCCCTCAGAATTCAGCGCTTTCGCGATCTGACGCGGACCGCGCCCTTCAATGCACATTCTGAATATGCGCCTGACCACTTCGGCAACGGGCTCGTCGATTATCCAACGATTTTTGTCGTCCTCTGACTTCTTGTAACCGTAGGGTGGGTTGACGGACAATGGCTTTCCGGACTGACCTTTAGCCTTCAAAACCGCGCGCACCTTGCGGGAAACGTCCTTGGCGTAAAATTCGTTAATCAAATTTTTAAAAGGCGCAAAATCGTTGTCACCGCGCTGGGTATCGACATTGTCATGAACTGCTATGAAGCGGATGTCGTGTTCGGGAAAGAACATTTCCGTGTAGTACCCGGTCTGCAAGTATTCTCGTCCAAGACGAGACAAATCTTTGACTATGACCGTTGAGACCTTTCCATCCTCAATGTCTGCTTTCATACGCTGGAAGTCCGGACGGTCGAAGCTTGTACCGCTGTAACCGTCATCGACATAGACCTGTGGATTCAGAAAACCATTGTCCTTGGCGTATTTGAGCAATATTTCTTTCTGATTTGTTATACTGTTGCTTTCTCCCGCGAGCATATCGTCCTGTGAGAGTCTGCAATAAAGTGCCGTTATCTTGTTTGTCAATTGATTCCTCCTTATCCCAACAAACAAGCGGCGATCATCTTTTGTAAACACTATTATTATATACCTTTCTGTAGAATTTGTCAAGGCTTTAAAGTTTCATTTCGATAAATCGCCGCTTTTCATTGCTTTAGTTGTCTGTTTCGTTCAGATCCTGCAAGATCAGCCTTCCAACGATGTCAGCGAGCGTTTCCTTACAATCGAGATTGAAGCGCTTTCTGACCTTATAGACCGACCTGCCGAACCTGTAAATCGACACATTGTCTTCAAGAACGGGCTGCAGCTCGTTCTTGGTTTCTGCCGTATCCGCTACGGCGGGCGTTGTGAGTAATTCATTTCCTCTCAAATAGACCTCCTATCCTTGCCGGCAAGCCGTATATATCTTGGCTTGTCCGGTCTAATTGCTTCTTCTCCCAATTTGTTATTTTTGTTTGTATGTAAGTTCCATGACCGGGCAAAGCAAAGCTACGGCGGGACACCGCCATATATGTAGATCAAAGAATCACCCCCTATCATCCGCGACCGCGACCACGGCTCTTATGCGGTACGGTCGACTTTTGCGCGGGCTCGTCCGGTTTAGATTCAGACTTATCCGGCACGGATTCCTGCTGCTCCGGTTTAGGTGGAGTGTCCTGCACAGGCAGTTTCGACTCAGATTTGTCATACTTGGGTACAGACCTCTCCTGTGCAGAAGCACGGTGCTCGGCTTCGAGCTCTTGTTTGGATTTCATTAGATTACTGATATAGTCGCCCTTTGAGATACCGCTGTAGGTGTCAATTATTTCGCGGTAGGCACTAAGCAAATTTGTATTGTTCTGCATCGTTTCTTTAAGATTTGCGATACGATCATCGTACTCATGCTTCTGCAATTCAAGCTGACGCGCATCTTCCGGAGATTTTATTCCGTGTCGGGAAAGCGACTGCTTAGCAAGCTGCAACTTCATCTTTTCTGCAATAGATTTGTGAGACTTATCATCGAGTGCCCGCAGGTTCTCATACTGAATAAGCAGGTCATCGAGCCTGTGATGTTCTTCCGTGATCGAATTAAACTCCCTGACCGCGGAATCATAAGCCGCATGTGCTTCTTCCATTTTCGCTTCGAGCTCGCCAATTGAGTGAATGTTCAGCTTATTTATTAACGCGAGCTGCGCACCGAGTTGAAAAACATCGCGGTCGTTGTGCGGCAAGTACGGCAACTCTTCATCTCGTTTTGCTTCGCTCTTCTTTCCCTCGACTATGCGTTTTGCGAGTTGTGCAATAATGCCCGCAAAGCAGATAGTCAGCACTTGACCCTTGTTGTAAGCATCCTCGCGGGAAGCGTTGCCGACGTCGTCTTTCCACATAATGCGAGTGTTGATATTTTCGATAGTGTAATCTTCGCCGAGCGTTTTGAAGCATACAAAACGCTGCTGCACCGGCGCTTTGATTGCAGGTCGCTCGCCGTACCGAATCGCGTAACCCCGTTCTTCGAGAGTAGCGGCAAGCTCGTCAAAATTCTTCGATGTCAATACAAGTGTGTCGATCTCGCGACGTATTTTTTCTTTCCACGACGTACCACGCTTGTGGTGTATCCATTCGCCGTAGGACATACCGTGCTTGTGTTTTGGCTCAAGGTAAGGCACGCCGAATGCCAGACACGTTCTGTCCGAGTGCTCGCGTATCGCACGACGGGTCGTATAATTGTCGTTGTACTTATGCCCGTCGATGCCGTAAGTATTGATCAGGATGTGGTTATGATAGTGCGCCTTGTCGATATGAGTAGCGATGACAACCTGCACACTGTCCCCGAACGCCTTTCTGATAAAAGCGCAGCCCATGCGGTGAACAAGTTCCGGTGTTAGGTTCGGGTCGGGCTTGAAAGATTGGATATAGTGAATAGCCTTGACCCGGCGCTTGCCAACTGCGGGCAGTGGCTCGTTAAATTTGTAGTGGGTGTAGTTCTCGTAGATATACTTCATGTTCAGATATGCGTCCTCGGCGTTTGTGAAGCAGTTTAGGGAGTTGCATAAAAACAGTCCCTCCGTCTTTTCGGGATCGAGGATGTACTTTAGCGTTGCTTTGACATTATCATGTATCGCTATGGATTTTACTATCGGCATTTTCTTTCTCCTTCATTTTTCCGTTCGTTTTTGTACTGCGGTTAGCGGCGTATTACAGGTTCGGATGGGAACCTGAACCTGTGGGGGTAAGGCAGTTTTGAGAAGCAAAACTGTCGCGGATTTTTTGGGGGCAAGCCAAAAAATCCGGAAAGTGTACGTACGCTTTCTCTGCTTGCGTAAGAGTGTTTTTTAAGCCGGTGTACGGATACCGGTTGTTTCGTGTTTTTTCCCTGCGGGCATTTCAGCTGCGGACCACATTCCGGAAAATGTCCTCTCATATATAGGGAAAAAAATTGGGGATTTTTAAAGGCAGTTAGCATAGGCTTTTTGCAAGTTTTTTGAAATTTCGTGCAAGGTGCTGGATCAGGCACTTTTGAGAGGCGTTCCTTTGTGCATTTTTCGCCTATCCCGTAGTGCTTGCAAATCAAAATCTACTACTCGATAAAAGGTCTCTCATCTATATGAAGATTTCAAAGCCGGATTTGCAGTAGGTTCACATAATTTTCATCTTAAATCAGCGTTATCAACAATGTCGGGGACAGGCTTTTGTGCAGATGTGACATGAAATTGCTCGCAACCGGTGTCGGCATTTCCCTTTCGGATATAAGCATACCACAAACAGTGGGGCTGTGCCGTATATGCCATAAACAAAATACATTTTAGACTATACTATTATAAATGTTTATAGATTGGAACAATACTTTTTTGCAATTGCTTTAAAAGCCATAGATACTACGATGTTACCTGATTGCATTGTGACGACAAATAAAGAGATCACCGGCAAGTCCAATAATAACTGCCGGTGATTTTTTACTATAGTATTATTTTTGTGGGACACCCATCTGTCTTATCATCTGAGTATAATGTATCTTAGGACATGGAAAAATACGTCAATATGTGCTATAATAAATAAAATGAACGGAGGAAGGAAAATGGAACGGACAGACAGAACGCTTGCAATATTTTTCAGAGGGTTGAGGGGTGAGAAACTAAACATCGCTTCTCTTGCCGATGAATACGAAGTTTCAACCAAGAGCATATCCCGCAGCATCGCGGAAATACGGGGTTTCCTTGCGGAGAACAGGGAGCTTCTGGGTCATGCCGAATTGCAGTACAGCAGGAACGACAAGTGCTACATACTGCAAACAGACGAGTTTCTGACCGATAAAGAGCTGCTTGCTGTGGTGAAGATACTCATAGGCTCGCGGGCATTCAGCAAAACAGAGTTGCTGACAGTGATAACGAAGATGAAGCAATTCGTATCCGCAAAAGACCGCAGGCTGCTCGAATCGCTTATTGCAAAAGAAAAATACCACTACTGTGAAGTCAAGAGCGACTGCGACAGTGTGGTCGATAATCTTTGGAAGCTGGCAAACTGCATACGGGAGAGACAGGAAATAATCGTTACATACAACAAGATGAGCCGTGAACGTGTTACTCACCGCCTGCGCCCCGTGTCGATAATGTTCAGCGAGTATTACTTCTATCTGATAGCATATAAAGCCGAGGATGATGAATACAAACCCGTATATTTCCGTGTTGACCGCATTACAGACATCATCGAACACCGCACCAGATTTGAGCTTGACAGAAAAAACGACTTTGACGAGGGAGAGCTGCGTAAGAAGATCCTGCTGATGTTTCCGGGGAAGCTCCGTAAGATACGGTTTGAGTTCAGCGGTCCGTCATTACAGGCAATACTCGATAAGCTGCCTACCGCCGTAGTTATCGACATAAAGGGACGTACAGCACTGATAGAAGCGGAGGTTTACGGTGACGGAATAAAAATGGTTCTGCTGTCACAAGGAAGCTGGGTCAAGGTGCTCGAACCCGATGAGTTTGTTGCCGAGTTCCGAGCGGAGCTTGCAAGAATGTGTGGGAGGTATATATGACAATGCTGCCAATGTACAAAGTATGCGGGAAATGCGGGAGAAGGTTCCGCTATAATCCAGGTGTCGGAGATATGGGGGTTATCTGTCCTTACTGCAAAATTCCAGCCGATATCAGCGCCAAAGGTTCATTGCTTTCGGAAATCCGCAAGCTGCTGAATAAAATCCGCGAGCCGTAACGCGGCATCATCAGGCATATCCGCTAAAATGCTCTCTACCCGCCTCAATGCCTGTTCTTTCGCGGGCGAAAGCTCGGTGGAGATGTCAACGATCTCGGTCATAGGGACATTAAGTCCTGACGAAAGCTTGTATATTGTTTCCACAGAAGGGCATTTTTCTCCGCGTTCGACCCTTCCAAGATATGCGGGAGTAAGACCTGCGGCAAGAGCAAGCTCCTCCTGACTCATTTTTCGTTCGGTACGCAAGGTACGTATTATTTCACCTATTTTAACCGAGATCATATCACGCTCATGCGCCATAGCAATACCACCAATTATAAATACATATTCAACTAATAATACTTTATACCCTTTTTGTTGCAGTTTCAACGTCCTGTAAAGCGTAAGTAGCAGGCACTAAAGAGCTTGACATATTAATGATTTTGTGGTACAATAATATATATTTTTCAGGAGTTTTGTTCATTTTGCCGAAATCGGCATGACCAAACCCGATATTTCAGGAGGATCATTATGGCAGACCAGAATACCCAGAGAATAGAAGTCATAAACAGAACACGTGCTCAGATCGAATGTGTCAAAAAGCTTACGGATCCGCGTTATTACAGCATAATAGGAGGTGACCGCACATCGGAGCTTCAGATCATGCTAAAAAAGCTTGAAGCTCTTTGCAGCAAGCTTGAAAGAAATACTTTTGATGTTTCTATCGTCGGACTTGAAAAGACGGGCAAGAGTACGTTTGCCAATGCTTTTATGGGAATAGACATTCTTCCCACCAAAGATGCGCGCTGCACATATACTGCGACGAACATCTGTTACGGTAACGATGATAAGGCAGAGGTCAAATTCTTCTCAAAAGAAGAATTCAATGAGAATTTCTTTGTTCGTCTGAATTCTATCGGCATACAGATCGAGGGGCTTCCGGATAACTGGTACTAACTCATATCTGGAGACAGGTGAATATGACATTACTGCTAAGAAATGGGTAAACGGTTATATTAAAAATGACGGAAATACATATTACTCAAGTGTTTGTTCTGCACAGCCATTCCTTTATGATGACAGCTATTACTGGCTTGGAAGAGTAGATGACGAATATCACGGACGAGATTCATTTATAGTATATACAAGAAATGTTGTCCGCAGCGACTATAAAGACTGTGGTGAACTTCTGTTAACTACCGGCAAAGTCATTTATTCTACCGTATATAACGACGAAGTATATGTTATGACGAATGGTTTTTCTGTGTATAAGGTCAATATGGACGTGCTTACTTCTCAGAAAGAAAGTAGTAATTCGGACAGCGGAGAGATCACATTCTCTTCCTCTGACAATGGAAATGACGCTTCTCCTTATGAACTGTACTTAGACGGTTCCGCTATAAAGCAAACAGGAAGAACAAATCTCAACGAGATAACCTGCTTTGACCTTACCGCCAACGGAGATGTAGTCGTTTATGACAATTTCGATACAACATACAAGATAATTGAGGTACAGTAATGATTCAAGCCCGGCATTACTTATGCCGGGCTATCTTTATGTAAAGTTGAAAATGATCGGTGTTTGCGATATAATTGAAAAAGGGGGAATAAATATGTCCGCACATGAGGATAAGATAGAAATACTGAAAAACTATTCAAGCCGGATAGGAACATTCCACAATTTCAGATACGACGGGGAAATACCGCCCAAACAGCTTGAAAATGCACTCAGAAGCTTTGCGAGAGATGTTGATGTTTCCACAATACTTGGTTTATATGACATAACGATCGTCGAAAACGGTAAATGCGGGTATTTGTTCACCGAAAACGGACTTTATTTCAAGGATACATTCACAGGGTCTGTTTCCGTAAGCTTCAAGAATATTGATCTGTTGAGCGTAAACGGTGACAGTCTTATATTCACTATGAGGAATGGCAGCAGCCGGCATATAGATAATGCTTTTTCGGATAAGAACGCCTTGTACGATTATATTAACGCTATAATCGAATATAACCGGGAACATGAGTTAGCGGTGACCGATGTTGTCAGGAAAAGTCCTGAATACTATAAGAAGCTTGACATTCTGAAAAAATACTATCTTTCCATTGGCACAGCTTATGGATTCGATACGATAGAAAACATCGCTCCGGGAAAGCTTGACGCAGCTCTTGGCGGCTTTGCGTCCGGGGCTGACAGGAATGATGTTCTCGGATATTATGACACATCTGTTACCGGGCGGAATGCGAAAGGCGGATATCTGTTTACCGACACGAAAATTTACTATAAGGAAATGTTCGGCAAGCCCAAAAAGATATGGTATGACGATATTACAGGCATGGAGATAGGAAATACCGAAGCTGTCAACGACTGTGACAAAACACTCATCATACATCTTTACAAGGAAGATGATGTAGTAATAAGCAATCCTCAGCTCAACAAGACCCCGCTGCTCAATATGCTGACAGAGATCGTCGCTGTTGACAGTACCGATGACAACTCAAACTTATCAACGGTCCGCACTCCAAGACAAGCAGCAGGAGCAGAAGCTGCCGGCGAAATGCTCGGCAATTACAGTACAGTCAATAAGCTGTTTGAAGAGGAACGTTTCAATGCTTCCATGGGTCATGGGTTTGCAGCTGAGCGCGCCAACAACCTGTACGACAATCTTACGGGTCATCATGCCGAGATCGTAGGTGACGATAACGCCAAGAACGGCGCAGACAGAATAGTTGACGGAGTACTTGTACAGACCAAATATTGCAGCTCCGGCAGTGCGTGTATAGAAAAATGCTTTGATAAGGAGGGAAATTTCCGATATACGATCAATAACGGCACTGATGTAATGCAGATAGAGGTGCCATCCGACAAGTACGCCGAAGCTGTCGAGGTTATGCGCAAGCGTATCTCGCAGGGAAAAGTTCCGGGGCATACAAATCCGGACGATGCCTCAAAGATAGTAAGAAAAGGACATTTTACCTATGCTCAGGCTCGCAATATTGCCAAAGCCGGGAATATTGACTCCATTACATACGATTCCGTAAACGGTGTGATCTCTGCCGTACCTACACTGGGACTAACCTTTATTATGACTTATGCCACAAGCGTATGGAATGGAGATGCCCCGGATATCGCACTTAAAACTTCAATTTATTCCGGCCTTAAGGTCGGCGGCGTAACATTCATAACCTCTGTTCTGTCAAGCCAGATCGGCAGGACTGCGGTAAATTCCTTTTTAGTAGGCGGTACAGAAGCGATCGTCAGGGTGATGGGACCAAAAGCCTCGGCTGTTATAGTAAATGCGTTCAGAAGCGGTTCGAAAATATACGGGGCAGCAGCTATGAAAAGTGCCGCAAAACTTCTCAGGGGTAATATTATAACCTCCGGAGTAACTGTTGTTGTCCTCTCAACATTTGATATAGTAGATATTTTCCGCGGAAGGATATCCGGAGCTCAGTTATTCAAGAACATAACAAATACAACTGCGTCAGTAGCGGGCGGAGCTGCCGGTTGGGTAGGCGGTGCGGCGCTCGGCAGTGCTATCCTTCCGGGAGTAGGTACTGTTATAGGCGGTATAGCCGGCTCATTTGCAGCCGGTGGGCTCGCAGGAAAAGCGAGTAATGCCGTCCTTGATAATTTTGTCAAAGATGATGCCGAAGCGCTCGTGAAGATATTTGAAGAGCGGTTTTCCGTTTTAGCACAGGATTACCTGCTTTCAAGAAAGGAAGCGGAAAAAGTTGCCGATAGGCTGAAAGATAAACTGGACGGTAAAACGCTTAAGGATATGTATGCTTCCGAAGATAAGACTCAATTTGCCGATGATATTCTTATAGATATTATCGAGCAGCAGGTTTCCAAGCGCAAGCCCATACATCTTCCGTCTGACGATATGATACTTGACGGACTTCGTGAGATACTTGAAAATATAGCTGATTGTGAAAATGCATCATAGAATACAGACGAAACCGACTGCGCCTTGTATGAGTACGCAGTCGGTTGATCATTATTCGGTTGTCATTACATCAAGCATGAACAGAACCCCGAGCCTGAAGCCTCGTGCAAAGTCCGCTTCGCATTCAAGCTGTGCTTCAACATGGAGCGCGTCCGAGTAGGTGTCGAGTAATTCCTTGCATTTCGGGAATTGTTCGATAAGTTTTTCCTCGGTGTCGCAAATGATTGCTCTGTTCTCAATACAGCGCTTGGTCCGGGGAGCTGGTTTCTCGCTCGGACAAAGTTCACCGTAGTAGAGCTTGCTTATAATTGTATCCATAGATGTTTTCCTCCGTTATTGTATTGTTACAAACAGATGTCGCCGTAACATATTTGTTGATACGGTTGAGGAAAACTTCTTAATGGGAGTAGAGCGGGGGTTTGGGGCAGAGCCCCAACAGCGCGCAAGCGCTTTACTCGGTATTCTTCGAGGAGATCGCGCTCTCTGCCGCCTTGAACAGCTGCGTTAGATTTGCCGCACCGAGGACGCGGATACCGGCGCAGTCCCGCTTGTCGAGGGATGAGAGCACTGCTTTGGGGACGATACAGGTGTTGAAGCCGAGGCGTGCGCACTCACGGACGCGCTCCGAGGCGTGGGACACGGCGCGGAGCTCTCCGCCGAGACCTATCTCCCCGAACACGGCGAGGTCTTCCGGTATCACACGGTCGCAAAGCCCTGAAAACAGCGACAGAGCGACTGCGGCATCGGCGGCGGGCTCTGTAAGGCGCATACCGCCGGTTATGTTCACATACACGTCGAACTGTCCGAACAGGTAACCGGTGCGCTTTTCAAGCACTGCGAGGATAAGGCAGAGGCGGTTGTAATCGAAGCCGTCCGACGAACGCCGCGGATTGCCAAAGCCGGTCTTGGTGACGAGGGACTGAACCTCGGACAGCAAAGGACGTGAACCTTCGAGGGTGCAGAGGACGCTTATCCCGCTGATACCGGACGGCCGCCCGGAAAGCAGCATTTCCGACGGATTCGGGACTTCTTCGAGCCCCTTGTCGGTCATTCTGAACACGCCTATCTCGTTGGTGGAGCCGAAGCGGTTCTTCACGGCGCGGAGTATGCGGTAGGAGAGCTGTTTGTCGCCCTCGAAGGTGAGAACTGTGTCAACGATATGCTCGAGCACCTTCGGCCCCGCAATACCGCCGTCCTTGTTGACGTGTCCTACAATGATGATCGGTATACCGTAACGCTTGGCGGTCTGCATAAAAAGCGTGGTACACTCGCGTACCTGAGTAATGCTGCCCTGCGCGGAGGATATCTCGGTTATCTGCATGGTCTGTATCGAGTCGATGATGACCACGTCCGGCTTCTCCTCGATTATAGAAGCGTTTATCGCCTCGCAGTCATTGTCCGACAGAAGATACAGGTTTTCACCGGTGACGTGAAGGCGGTCTGCGCGAAGCTTTATCTGCCGCTCGCTTTCCTCGCCCGACACATACAGGACTTTACAGGTCTTGTCGAGATAGTTGCAAATTTGCAGCAGCAGCGTGGATTTGCCTATTCCCGGGTCGCCGCTCAACAGTACAAGCGAGCCTGCGACGATACCCCCGCCGAGCACCCTGTCGAGCTCCGAAGAGCCGGTAGTCCTGCGCGGATCGTCTGTCGTGCTTATCTCGCCGAGCGTTCGGGGTTTCAGAGTCCGGCCGCTCTTTACCGCGGCGCGGGGGAGCTCAACCTGCTCCGAGATCGTGTTCCACTCGCCGCATTCGGTACACCTTCCCACCCACTTCGGGTAAACGTGACCGCATTCACTGCATATATAGGAAACTTTCTGCTTCGCCAATTTGCGTATTCTCCTTGTTTTTTACTTCCTCACCGAAAAACTCCGCAAGCCCGCTGTATATCGTGAACGCGACCTTTTTGCGGTACTCGGCGCTGCTCAGATTCGCTGCGTCGTCCGGATTTGAGAGAAATCCGCACTCAATCAGCAAGGCGGGCTGCTCGGTGCTCTTGAACAGGTACAGGCCGTTGTCGATCAGCTTCACCTCACGGTCATTTCCCGGCTGGAGCGCGGCAAACCTGCCCTGCATTATGCGCGCGAGCCTGAAATTCTCGCTGTTGTTAGTCGTGTAGAACATCTGCCCGCCGAAGTACGCCGGGTCGGTGAACCGGTTCTGATGCACCGATATGAACACGCTGTCGGGATAGCTCTTCACGATCTCAAGCCGGTTCTCCATGTCCGAGACCTTCTGGTTGCGCACTCCCTCAACGCCGTCATCGTGTATCGACACGTCCTCGGTGCGGGTGTACACAACATCGTAGCCGTTCAGCGTCAGCAGCGCGCCGAGATCCTTCACGATCTCAAGGTTCACGTCCTTCTCGTAGGTGCCGTTGATGCCGACACAGCCGGAGTCGAGGCCGCCGTGCCCGGGGTCTAAAACTATCACCTGCTTCGGCGAGCTCTCCGCAGCCGTCTGAGCCGCCTTTGCGCTCTCTGCCGCGCGAACACTCGCCGCGAGTGC
>JAFZOA010000644.1 GCA_017550775.1 Ruminiclostridium sp.
CTGTTGCTGTTGAACTTATTGCCGTTAAGGTCGTAGGGGCATAGCAGAAAGTGATTGTGGATATGCTCAGTATCAACATGGGTGGTCACCACAACCTGATAATCCGCGCCGAACGCATTTTTCACCCACTCCACTCCGATCCTGTGAGCAGTCTGTGCGCTGCACTCGTCCGCCGCGAACGACTGGACAAGATGAAACGCTTTTATCGGCGACTTGCCCGACAGCGGCTTTGCGTAAAAACTCTTGTGCGAACATACCTCGTATGTCAGCCTGAAATCCTGCAAAGCTTCTTTCAGATCATCGGAGGTGTTCACGCCCGTGACCAGTGCCTTGCTCTGCACTTTATCGGGGTTGGCGATGTAGTTCAGGCAGCCAGCGACTGAATCTTTGATTGATATGATCTTGATATACGGCAAATTTCCTCCTTGAAATCTTCGAGTCTGCGCAGGTCGTCCGAATGAATGTACCCTGTCTCGTTGGCTACCCTCGCGATCTGGTTTATGTTCGTTCCGATACGATTCAGCGCCACTATGTAATCGCGGTTCTCCTTCAGGTCGATCACGATCACTTTGCCCCTCAAAGCCGAAGCCTTGATGTATGTCGCTGTTTTCATCTTCCCCCTCGCGGCGAGCTTCTCTATTTTATCCCACTCGTCGAAGGTGAAGGTCAATACTTTGTGTTTTCTGTTTGTTCTCAATTTGTCTCTCCCTTCTGAAAATTGCTGTGGAGCTGCACGTGAAAATGGGCTGGGGTCCCATTTTCTCAAAAATCGCAGTATACGTATACTGCGGTTTTTCAAGCGATTTGTAATATTACAAATCTATGCTTGCTATGAAGCGAAATCTTAATAAAATGCACCACTTTTTTTGACACTTATTTTTTCGATCGACCGATTTTCCGCGGGCAACTGCACGCGGCGCCGGGTGGGACTGCGGCAGTTATTACCCCGCGATACTGTTTATAAGCTGCACCATGCGAAGCTGTTCGGTCTCGTCAAGTTCAAATCTCAAAACCTGCATCAGAACCTTTTCGGTCAAGCCGAGTGCTCTTGCCAGTTTCGCGGGTGTCACATTACTAAACCTGAGTTCCGAAAATATGATTTCGTTTGCTATGGCTTTTCCTCCTTTCTGAATTCCGGACTTCATTTTGTGGGATAATTGCTTTTATCCCTGAGCTCAAAATCATTATAAAACAAGGCTTGACAGATGTCAATAATTTTGGTATGATATGTCTATAAAAAGATGAGTTGACTTCTATTTTTGAATACTTTCTACTTTTTTCTTAGTTGACTTCTATTTTTCAAAAATTTTTGAAAATATTTTTTGAAGGGTAAGGAGAAACTGCACTATGACTGAATTTGACGCATTTTACTTTGAAGAAAAATTTTACATAAACGGTACCAAAGAGTACACATTGGGGTCCATACTTGAAAAATATCTGCAAAAAAGCTTCAAGGGTGTGAAGGACAAGTTAGGCTTCTGTAAAGAGTATCTTCGCCTGCTGCACTACCCGGAAACGCGCACCCAAATGGCTGACTGCGAATATATATTCACAGAGGCTGTCTCGTTCTTCGACCGCGCCGAGGAATATATACATTCCCTGCCGCCGTATAACAGCTTCCCGCTCCGTGACAGCGGGCTATATGACATTATTAACCTTCATTCTGTTCTTTTCGATATAGACGACAACGAGATCGAGCATGAATGGTTCGACTACGATAAATTCGACAGCTACGACGATTACAACGAAGACGATGATCGCGGAACGGTCTATCATGAGCCGATGTATGGCATGACCGCATGCTGACCTCATTCAGCCCGGGCGACCCGCTTGACGAAATGAAAGATCCGGATATGATCGACGAGGTGCTGAAGCTCAACGCGGAACTCAAAGACTTCATTTATCACTACATCACGCTTTTCGAGGATTTGCTGCGCGTGAAGCGGGTGTACGAGCCGTTTCTTGAAAAGATACACAGCCGCGAAGAATTCCTGACCAATGAGGAAATCGCAGAAATGCTCGACGAGTTCAATAGCGAGGCTAACCAAAAACTGAACAACTACGACAAACTCGTGCCGTCGGGGACGATGACACTTTCATACAAAGTCCTGAAACGCAAGAAAACCTCCTGTCCTTCGAAGTTTTCTTGTATGCGCGCGTCGTGCGCGCTTTTGGAAAACTTCTAATGGCATCGTGCCATTGTGCGAGAATTATCACTTCTCGACGATCGGAGGCTTCCTGTATATTGAATTGTTCAAAGGCTTGCAGCACCGCTACCTGCCCCGCAAGTGCGATTACTGCGGACGATACTTCGTGCTGGAGCGCGGTTTCTACTCCAACTACTGTAAGCGTCCGATCAAGGGACAGCCCGATAAATGCAGGAGGCATTTAAGCAGCAGCCAAAACGCGGCACGGATGCCGCGATACAAAGCTGCTGCGTAAAACACTGCCGCGACCTCGGACACCGGAAGAAGTTTAACGACAAGCTAAAAACCGACCCAATCTGGAACGTGTACCACAAGGGCTACAAGGCTCACTACGCCCGTTATCTCAAAAAGAAGATGACGCAGGCAGAGTTTCAGAAGTGGGCGGACTATGCTATTGAACTACGGAACAAGGCACTGGGCGGTGAGATCGAGTATGACGAGTATGTACGAGAGATGAAGAAGTGAAATATCTCATATCTGAAAATATATGAAACCTCTTGCAAATCCTGTGATTTCGTGGTATAATAATGGTGAACAGATATGGAGACCGGCATGATCGCAAAGGAGATGATATTTATGACATACACAACAACTGCTAAAAAAGAACAGCTCAAAGGAATTCTTGATACCGACAGCCTGACTGACAGCAACTTCAAAGTCATTATATCTCCGATATCGGATGAAGAAGCCGATGAGATAGAGTTCAAAAGCTTGAAAGGTATCGCAGGCAGACCGCTTGATGTCGATGAGATAAGAAAGGAAAGATTGGGACTGTGAGGGTATTGCTTGACACAAACGTTGTTCTTGATTATCTTGGTGCAAATCAAGGCTTTGCAGACGAAGCTGAAATGGTCTTTGCTTTGGCTGAGAAAAGGAATGATATAAAGTTTGTATCGTCCTCGGCTATAACCGATATAATTTATGTTCTGAAAAGAGCAGTCAAGGATATGGAAATAGTCCGCCGGAAATACCAGAGCTTCAGAAACAGGATAAGTATTCTTTCCGTAA
>JAFZOA010000057.1 GCA_017550775.1 Ruminiclostridium sp.
ATTTACGCAAACGATGATGACGTTTATCTTCCGCTTGTAACGATAAGCGACCTTTTCGAGAACGGCAAGAATTTTCGCGTGGAATACAACGGCAGGAATATCTATGTCGTTGACGGCAGCGGTACAATATATCCGACTTCCGCCAAGGACAGCGATCCGGATTACCTCGCCCCTATGAAAGCCTCGGACAAGCGCCCGCCCGATCTTGCGGAATACACTTACAAGGAGCTGTGCTTCGGCATTGACAATTTCTACGGCTTCCCGGGTAGTGCTCCGCTGAATGACGCGGTAAAGAAGCTGGGGCTCGACAAGGCTCTCGAATCACACGATATGACAATAAAGGAGCTGCTACTTTCGGAGGACAAGAAAGAGTATCTCACCGGTCTGCATTTACTCTTTGACGGAGCGCTTGACGACAAAGGGCATACGCAGTTTGCCGACTGGATAGACCTTACACTGTCCGATGATGATTTTTCGGTAGAGGTGACGGAATTTGCGGAGCTTTATCCGGTCGAGACCACAGAGGCTTCCGAAGCTCACACCGACGCATCAAGAATGCTGACCGCACTGAAGGATGACGCATACGGTGACGAAAGCTATATCGTGTACGGAGATACTGCGGTATTTACATTCAGGAGTTTCCTTTTAGACAGAGCAGGTTGGGAAAAGTACTACAAAGACGGCACACAGCCGAATGAGAGAGATACTTTCTTCGCCTTCATAAACGCGCTTGAAAGGGCGCAGACTGACCCTGCGGTAAAGAATTTCGTGATTGATCTGAGCACGAACGGCGGCGGTGAATCCTACGCGGCAATAGCTGTAATGTCCCTTATCACGGGCAAGAGCTACATACGCAGCGAAAATACGCTCACCGGTGAGGTCACTACCGTGTATTACAACGTTGACCGCAATCTCGACGGAAAATTCGATGCGAAGGACAGAGAGGTAAAGTGCGATCTGAACTTTGCGGTTCTTACGAGCAAAGCGACTTTTTCAAGCGCCAATTTGCTTGCGTCGCTGCTGCACGAGAACGGGATACCGATACTCGGCGAGCAGTCGAGCGGCGGTTCTTGTTCGGTTTTGACAAAGCCAACTGCCGACGGCTGGGAATACAGCTATTCTTCCTACACACGGCTCGTTGACGGGGAGCTTAACAATATAGACGGCGGTGTTCCGGTCGATGTCCTGCTTGTAAATACGAACGCAGACGGTTCAAAGAACTATAGCACATTCTTTGATGTAGCACAGGTCGGCGCAAGGATAAACGAATACTACGGAAATACCGAGGAGGAAAACCCGGCGACAGGTACGGAGACCGCGTTGATCTTCTTGCCTTTCACAATTATCCTGAATTCCCGACTATTTTTTAGTCTACATCAGTTTTTGTAGCTACAGACAATAGACTATAACCCAACAAATTCAATATTTTTAACGGTTTTTACTTGCATAATCATTGCAACCCTAATATAATGTAGACATAAATAAATTAAGTCTACGAATCAGGTGTGCATATGTATATCAACTACAGTATTATTAACGGCATTGAATATGGCACTGCTACTACTTCTGCCCGCAATGGTAATAAAGTAGGCAAAGCCGAGCAGACATATCTTGGTCGCGTTATTGATAAGGAACATGGGGTGTTCAAAAGTCGCGAGCGTGGGTTATTTACCTACGATGTTACAACGAACACATACGGTTCTGTTCCCCCAGACTACGAAGCCCCAAAGATTGAGCGTAAAACCAAATATTCGAAACGCCCTAAGCTGATCGTATCATTTGGAGACAGTTTCCTCCTTGATGAATACCTGAAACAAAGCGGTTTCATCAAAGCAGTTGATGCGATTAAGTATAGAAACGTAGATACTTTACACGCATTGCTTTCCTACTACATATTATCACCGCATGCAAACGTGCATGCTGAAGATTGGTGGAACTTGACATATGCAAGATTTCTTTATCCTAAAGCGCAGATGACATCACAGAGGATCAGCGATGCGCTTGCAGATATCGGAAGTGAAGATGCTAAACGTTCCTTCTTCGGGAAGTACCTCAGATTTCTCGAATCATCATCATCATATGGCAAGGAGGATGAAGACAATGATATCGATGATGGTATACTCATTGACAGTTCAGGACTTCCAAACTCAATCCGATTTCCTTTGACGGCTGTCAACAATCATAACGGCGTGATTAGTGAAGAAGTCAGGCTTATCTATGTAGTGCAGCAACGTACAGGGATGCCTCTATTCTTTCGTTACGTGGCTGGCAATGTAGTCGATGTGAGCACTATAACACGCACAATTGCTGAACTGAAGGCAAACGGTGTTAACACCAAATTTGCAATTCTTGATGCCGGTTACTATACAAGTGCAAATGCAGATGCACTGATTGATGAGGGCGTGTCGTTCATAGCAAGGATGAAGAGTAACTTCAAGGTATACAAACGTGCAATCAAGAATCACCTTGATGGTCTGGAATCCAGAGCGAATGCTATACTATATAACAAGCGTCTTGTATACATCAAGTGTATTCCTTGTCGAATCGGCAAAAAGGAGGATAAACCGGCTTATGCCTATCTTTGCAAGGATACTGCTATGCAACATGAGTTGAGGAAACAGACCATCGAGCGAGCTGAAGACGAAGAACTATCTGGGGCCGATATTTTCGATGATCTTAAGAAGCAAGGCGTGTTTGTCCTCATCTCAACACGAAAAATTGCGAAAGACAAACTGCTTCCACTATACTATATGCGGGATCAAGTCGAGAAGATTTTCGAACTATGTAAACAGGAAGGAAAGATCTTGCCGATAAATGTTGAGAATGAGAATACATTCCGCGGGCATCTGATGATGACATTTATGGCTACAGTCGTACTAAAGATGATGTCCAAGGTACTCAAGAAGACATCAATGACTACCGAATCCATGTTCATGAATCTTCACGAGCATCATGCTGTAGTATATGAGAAAGAACTTATTACTCAGGAACCAGTGAAGAAAATGAATGATGCATATAATGTTTTCAAGGTACAATGCCCGGTAACTATACCTCGCAAAGCAGATTGATTATTGTAGACATAAAAAAAGTTGGGAGCTCAGGATAATTAGTATAATATTTGTATTGACAGCATACACACCGAATAGTATTATATGTATAATTTATACAGTAATACATATTATAGGAGGTGAAAATGAAGCCAATACTCGACTTGAAGAATGATCTTGTATTTAAGGCGGTATTCAGCAGAGAAGAGGATCC
>JAFZOA010000645.1 GCA_017550775.1 Ruminiclostridium sp.
CGCGAAACTGCTGAATATCTCGGATAACCTTCTGACGTATGTAACGAGCAGCGAAAGCGGACAGGGACTTATCTGTTGTGGCGGCTCTATTATTCCGTTCAAGGACAAGTTCCCGCACAATGAGCTGTATTCGCTCATGACTTCCGATTTGTCTGAAATAACAGAATTAAAGAAGAACTCGGAGGTATAAGGAGATGTGATGAATGGGCATAAAAACAAAGGTTGAGCGTAATGAACACACTATCAGATCACAAAATCGGGTAGTCAGAGATTATGCCGAATGCTTGAAATCCAAGGTTATCTCCGACGGTCACAGGAAAGCTATTTTGAAGGAAATGCAGCTTGAAATGAAAGCAGAGCAGTTCCGGAAGCCCTCGCTTCGTGTATATAAGCACAACGCTATCCGCAGTTATGACAACGATGTAGAATATGGCGATAGTTCCGAGCCTGAAATTCAGCCTTTGTTCAACGCAATACAGACAGGCGGGCAAGCCGTTCTGTCTGTACAGAACAAGGTCGATAACAATTACATCAAGTCAAAACGAAGCACGGGATATATCCATACCGCACAGTTGCGTTTTACCGGTGACGCGAAAAAGGTCGTTGATGAAGCACGAGTAGCGGAAACGCGGTACAACGAGGTGCTAAAAAAACAGCGCCTCAAAATGATCGTAACATCGGAGACGAAAAAACAGGAACGCCGGAAAGCAGAGGTTAAGCGGCATAATGCTGAAGAATCCGCTTCCACACCTTCGACGGGGAATACTGAAAGCACAGATGTAGATAAACCGAAGAAAAAGCGGCGTAAACGCAGGAAAAGGAAAACCAGCGTTAATGCTGAATTGAAGAATCAGAAGTTTACATCAGCAAAGGCTGACTCGGATGACTCGGTAGCAATCGAAGCGGTTGAGACTGTGACTGCGGGTGTAGCGACTGCGGCGCAAGTCGGCGGATATATCCGAACAGCAGTCGGCGGTACGGGCAAAGCAGCAGGAAAAATCGCGACTACCGTAAAAAACGGGCATATCTTCTCACGGAAAAGCTCAATAAAGGACTTCGGACATATAGCGACTGCGGTTTCAAGCGGTGTTGCGAATATTGCAAAAGATACCGGACATCAGCTTATCCGAACGAAGATAGATAAATCAACGGTAACAGATACCGGCACGGAAGCAATAAAGCAGGGGCTTACGGAAATACGCTATGTCGATAACGCCCGAAAAGCGGTTCTGAACACGGCACGGACAGCAGTTAAAGCCGGCAAAGCTATAAAGGATATGCCGAGGAATACCAAGAAGCAGGTCAAGCGTATCAAGAAAACCGCCAAGAAAGCAAAAAAGACGGTTGAAACGGCGGGCAAGGTCATAGGAAAAATATTGGCTTCGCCCGTGGGTAAATATATACTTCTGGCACTTGCGATAATTTTTCTGATACTCTTTCTCATTATCCTTGTGGTGACTGTCGTGGCTGCGCTGATAAGCAGTCTGTTCAGCTGGTTATCAACCGAACCGGGAGAAGCTGCAGTGCCGCCTGAAACCGTATTGTCGGAATATGTCGAACAGATAGACGGCTACATTGAAGGAAGCCGCGAAGAGATCTCCACAATCGTTGACGGATTCGTGTGTGACCGGATCTCATATCCGCCAAACAGCGAAATAAGCGAACTAAATCAGTATGGCAACAAAGAGATAGACCCGATTGATCCGGTAGATGTTATTGCGATTCTCGCTGTTCTGCGGTACCGGGAGCTTGAAAGACAGGTTGATATAACCGAAATGCAGTTCACTTATGATGAGATAGTCGATGTGACAGGCAAATTCTTCAACTTCGATTATTGGTATTCTTATGCGCACTGCACTTGTGAGAACTGCCAGCGTGAGATCACGGTAACTGTATCGAATCCCGGCACTCCCGAACAACGTGTCAATGTGAACGTCCGTTATTACTGTGATGTTGAACACAGGTGGCTTTATGGCGAGGTGACGAATTTCACGCTTGATGAAGTTCTGGGCGGATACAATTTCAGCGAGAACGAAATGGTATTGTTTACCGCATATCAGGAGCAGATCAATTTACTGACCGGAGGTGCTGCATAAGATGTTTGATTTTTTCAAGGCGAGAAAACACAGTGACAACAATGTTTCCGATAAACGCAGGCTTGTAAGCAAAATAATCGTTGTAGTTGTGCTGATCGGCGGTATCATAGCCGGGTTCCTGACATCGGGAAATACAACTACGGAAATAGATATATCGGACGTGTTCAGTTTCCGGTTCAGTATCGTGGACGCTATAGTGATAGGACTGCTGTTCATCGTATATATCGTCATTCGGATAAATAGGAGGCGAAACGGTGGAAAATAAGAACGAGAAGTACAAGGAGGCTATTAAAAAATGTGATCAGCTCATAGAAAACTCCCGCAAATATCTTGAACATCACAGGAAACGGTTGCTTTGCTATGAGCGTAAAAAACGCAGGATAGAGAAGCTCATGGACCAGAATCAAGGCACACGCCTTAACGGTGCGGCAAAGAAGAAGGGCATTGATGTTGATGCTTTACTTGAAGCTATCGAAAGGGGCGAACTCGACGGTTTCAAACTGAAACCGAATGAAGAAGATATCGCAGACGCGGCAGATGTATCAAATACGGAAAATGCCGATGATACTGCGGATTCGGAAGAAACGATAAATTCGGAAGACAATGAAAAAACGGAGGAAAAAGAATATGGGAAGAGTAAGCATAACAAAGATTCAGGAAGCGCTGGTTGATTTCTGCCAGTATCAGACGGGATATGTCGCAACGGAGAGAGAAGTCCGCAAGCTGCTCGCCTCGGCATTCGCGGCGGCGGACTACACGAGAAAGGTCAGTCTTATTACGCATGAGATAAGCAGCTATGCCGTTGAGCTCGACGGTGAGGACGAGACGGAGTTCTGGAATGATGAAGCGTTCGACGCTTCGCTCGTATGCGAGGACGGTGTTATTCTCGGAACATTTCTCGAAGAGCCTCTCGGCGGTTCTATCGGCGGCGAGGTAACGATCTCAAAGGGTTATCAGGTGGTGTATGACTGCACCGATGATAAGATAATACTGCTGTATGTGGTAAGTACGGAGAGCACGGACGGCATGAATACATATTACAGAGTCGAGACCGATGAATTTGAGGATTTCAGTCTTTACGGCTTCATCGTAAGTGTCGCTATGCAGACCTGTATGAACCTTGTGTGAGGAGGTAGTTGAATGAGTATCTTGATACTGGCTGAAAAGCCTTCGGTAAGCGCTTCTTTGGCTTACTGTGTCGGCGCTGTCAATGCCGTTGAGTACGGAAATACATTTTACCGCGAGGGCAACGGCTACATAGTCGCAAACGCGCTCGGTCATCTGATCGGGATAGGTATGCCGGAGGATTACGGCTGGGAGAAGTGGGAGCTTGAAACGCTCCCGCTTATCCCCGATAAGTTCAGAATGATACCGAGAAAGGATCACGGCAGACAGCTCAAAATGCTGAAGGAGTTGTTTGCACGTGATGATGTTACGGAGATAATAAATGCCTGTGATGCCGGGCGAGAGGGCGAGTGCATTTTCAGGTATATATATAACTACTTTGGATGCAAAAAGCCGGTAAAAAGGCTTTGGATAAGCTCTCTGACAGACGAAAGTATAAAGCAGGGAATGAAGCACCTGCTTAAAGGTGAGGATAAGGCAGCGCTTTATGAAGCCGGATTTGCCCGCGCAAAAGCAGACTGGATACTCGGAATGTCGCTGTCTCGCTTTTACAGTATCGTGAATAATGATACTCACAAGGTCGGCAGGGTCAAAACGCCGGTGCTGAATATCATAGCGAGCCGCGATGAAGAAATAGAGAACTTCACGAAGAAGCCCATTTATAGGGTGATGCTCGAAAATGGTGCAGAGTACGAAAAGACCTTTGACACAAGAGCAGAGGCGCAGGCTATTGTAAACAAGTGCATGGGCGGCACGGTGGTCGTAACCTCGGTCAAGATAGATCACAAGACCGAGAACAGACCGCTCCTGCATAACCTTACATCTTTACAGCGCGAAGCCAATGATATTTACGGTATAACGGCGGCGGACACGCTGAAAGCCGCACAGTCGCTCTAGGAAAAGAAGCTGCTGACATATCCGAGAACGGACAGTAATTATCTTTCCGATGATATGATACCGCTGGTGGAGAGCATTGTAAAATGCCTTTCCGAGTATGACACGGAGCGGATAGCGGGACTGTTGGAGCAGGGGCTTAACATCGACAAGCGCGTTATAGATAACAGCAAAATATCCGATCATCATGCGCTTATCCCGACAAACCTTATCGGCAGGCTGCATGACACGGAGCTGTCGGCAAATGAAAAATGTATCATCGAGCTTGTAATAAACAGATTCCTGTGCGCTCTGGATAAGCCGTATGAGTATGACGAAACGAGGTATGAATTTACCGTAAACGGCGAGATATTCAGACTTTTGCAGAAAACGCCTACAGTCCTCGGTTGGCGCAAATATGACAGGAAAGACCGCAGCGAAGAAGCAGAAAAACCGCCGAAGTATGCTGTGAGCTGTCGTTTTACCGCCGATAACATTTCTATCGTTGAGGGCGAGACCACACCTCCGAAGCGTTTTACGGAAAGTACGCTACTGTGGGTAATGGAGAATATCGACAGACTTATTGAGGACAAGTCCCTGAAAGGATATGTCAAGGAACGCGGGCTCGGAACGCCTGCAACAAGAGCCGCAATTATCGAGGAACTTATCGCGGCAGGATATGTACATAGAGATAAAAAGCTGCTTGTTTCAACCGAATATGGTCGGGAGTTTGTCAGATCACTTCCCGAAGCAGTGAAATCTCCAGACCTTACGGCACATTGGGAGCTGATGCTTGACGACATCGAGAAAGGCAAGGCCGACCCGAATGTGCTGCTTGATGAGATCGTTGAGATAATCCGCAATACCATAGATTGCGAGAAGGCGGTCAAAGAACGTGTCCCGGTAACGCGCAAGCATGAGCTCGGCAGGTGTCCGCGCTGCGGCGCTCCGATATATGAGAGCGCAAAGACATATTATTGCAACGCCGGACGAGATAAGTGCGGTTTCTATATTTACAAAAATGATAAGCGCATAGGTCGTGCTTTTACCGCCGGAGAGCTTACGGAACTGCTTGTGAACGGCAGAGCGACATTCAATAACTGTATTTCCTCAAAGGGAAACAAGTACAGCGCGGTGTTCTCGCTCGAAGAAAAGGACGGATATATAAATCTGAAACTGGAGGAGTTTATATAACTATTATTCCCACCATCTATATTTTTTGTAGATGTCAATCATTCTTCTCTGAATACAGTCCAATTCCTCTTTCTCGCTTTCTGTAGGTTGACGGTATGGACAAACAATGGAACTGACCGAATCAGTATTAACAATAGGTTTCATAAGAAGGAGGATTTGTTGCGTATAGTATGTGAAATCGTTAAGAAATAGGTAACAATCTGACAATAAATCTTTAGAAACATAAGTTGCTTCTTGTGAATGAATGAGTGTGTTTAATTCATTCTCTATGTCATCTGAAACATCTAAGTAACTATCAGGGAAATATCCATTGTAAGTGAAAGAGCTAAGTATATTCTCTATCTCATGTTTGGAACACATATCAATAAATCTTTCGACGAAAGCTTTTTCTCTAGACTTTTGATTAAGTTCCTGAAGATAAGGAATATATGTAGGATAATGTAATCGAAAAAGAGCGTCGTTACTGAGAATTAGTGATTGAATATCTTCCCAAAAGAAAAAAACAATAGTCCCAGCCTTGGATAATTCTTTTATAGAAG
>JAFZOA010000646.1 GCA_017550775.1 Ruminiclostridium sp.
GCTCTGACGGAAGTATAGCTATCGACAGCATAATACGCTATACCGAGGAGAAAACAGGGAAAAAAGCTGTGATCTCCGCGGACGGCGATCCCGCACCGTATAACGGGTTCACTGTCGATACGACATACGATACGGAAAAAGCAAAAAGCTTCGGCATAACGTTCCGCCCGCATGAGGACTGGATATATGAGCTTATAGATTTTTACATAAACGAGATCGGAGGCAAATGACATGAAACTTCTGTCATTTGTGATACCTTGCTATCGCTCGGAAATGAGCATTGAGGGTGTCATAGACAAAATTATCGAGACCGTCGAAAAGGACGGCAGATACGATTATGAGATAATATGCGTGAACGATGCATCGCCTGACAACACGATAGATGTTCTCAATAAAATTGCCGACAAAAACGAAAAAGTCATAGTAATAGACCTTATGAAGAATTTTGGACAGCATTCCGCTATAATGGCAGGCTACAACTATGTTTCGGGAGATATCATCGTCAATCTCGACGACGACGGACAGACGCCGCCCGAGGAAATGTTCAAGCTTATCGACAAGATAGAAGAAGGCTATGATTTTGTTTCGGCAAGATATCCGAAAAAAAAGGAGTCCCTGTTCCGCAGGTTCGGTGCATGGACAGCAAAGATAATGGCCGAAAAACTTATCGGCAAGCCCAAAAACATACAGATAAACAGCTACTGTGCAGAAACGAGAGCGGTAGTAGATGAAACGATAAAATACAGAAACGCTTTTCCTTATGTTCAGGGGCTTCAGCTAAGAGTAACAAGAAATATCACAGATGTCGAAGTCAATCACAGAGAAAGAGAAACAGGCAAGTCGGGATACAGCTTTTTCAAACTTATTTCATTGTGGATGAACGGATTTACTGCGTTTTCAGTCAAGCCTCTGCGTCTTGCGTCGATTTTAGGTGTGCTTTCGGCTGCCGCGGGATTTATCTTCGGTATAGTTGTCGTGATACGCAGACTGCTTAATCCCGATATGCCTATAGGTTACAGTTCGATAATGGCGGTGATGCTGTTCATGTTCGGGGTTGTATTTCTTATACTCGGACTTCTCGGCGAATATATCGGGAAAATGTATATGTGCATCAACAATTCTCCGCAGTTTGCGATAAGGTCAGTGAAAAACGAAAAGAAAAAGGAGTGATCATAGGTGTCCGGACTTAAAGACAGACTTGTTTACAGAGAGAACCGCGTCCTCGGTATGCTTGAAAGACTATCGGCCTGCAGGCACCCGATAGGTCTTATCGGCGGCGGCACATACGCACGTACTTTGTGCGAAGCACTTCCCCGCTTCGGAATAACACCCTCATTCATAGTGCTTGACGAAAAGTATATGAACAAAAGCGGTATGACGATATGTTCACTTCCGGTGATATCTCCCGGTGAATGTGCTTCACGCTGTCCCGACGCTCACCTTATCATAGCATACAATTACAGACATGAAAATGAGCTCACGGTGATAAAAAAGGAAATGCTCAAATTCACCCCGGACACATACATTTATGCATTGGGTACAGTATTTCTGAACGAGCTGGACTGGATGCCGTATGAATATATACTCGGCAACATCACGGGTTTTGAAGAAACATACGATATGCTTGAGGATGCGCTGTCGCAGCGCATAATGGCAGAGTTCCTCAATGCAAGGATATCGGGCGATGCCGGTATGATGCACGTTTTCGACGGCGACAGCGATAATGACTATGACCCGGACCTGCTGTTCGGCAACGACCGCAAAGGCGTTATCGTCGAGTGCGGTGCGTTCGACGGAAAAAGCGCATTGCAGACAGACGAATATTTCAGCGGATCAAGAAAGATATATGCGCTTGAACCTGTCGGCGCAGCATTTGAAAAGATGTGCCGCAGCGTGAGCGGTCATAAATCGATAATCCCGATAAAAAAAGGAACAGGAGACAAAGAGTGCGCCGCATACATATCCGGTTCCGACGGAACCGCAGCCGTTTCGGAAAACGGAAGCGGCGAAAGAATCGAGATAACAACGATAGATGCGCTTTTAGGAGACGAAACGGCAGCGGTGATAACAATGGATATCGAAGGCAGCGAGGTGTCTGCGCTGAAAGGTGCAAAAAACGTTATTATCCGGGATCATCCTGCACTCGCCGTCCGTATTTATCACAAATGTGACGATCTTCTGACTATCCCTAAGCTGATAGAATCACTTTCCGGCGGCGGATACAAATATTATCTCAGGATAAACAACCCGAATATCGGTACATACGATGTGACCCTTTACGCGGTCTGAAAGAAGTGAGAAAATGGACGGCAGCGAAGAAAAAAAGATTATAAAAAAATACATCACCGACTGCATAAAGATCATGAAGTCGGCACATATCGTCCTTCCGAAGCAGGCATCGGTGAATATCTATCATCACCGCGGTGCGGATAAACTTTCGGAAACAGGCGCGATGTTCATAAATGTAGTGAACAGGGATTACTGCAAAAGCATAGTCGTTATTCTTCCGGGGCAGGCTTACCCTGATCACTACCACCGTATAAAAACCGAGTCGTTCTACGTTCTCTGCGGTGAGCTCATCGCTGCAGTTGACGGCGAGGTGCACAGAGTTCAGCCCGGAGAACTGCTTCATATCGAGCGCGGACAGGATCATTCTTTTTCTGCGGAAACGGGAACTGTTTTCGAAGAGATTTCGACAATGTATGTTCCGAACGACTCGGTATATACCGACGACAAAATATCATCAACGAGCTATGCTCAGCGCCGCACGACGCTGACGGCGGAAGAATGGAAGGAGATTACCGAAAATGCTTGATGTAAAGGCTTTTAAGCTTGAAGGGTACGATTTTGAGATAGGCGGTGACAGAATGACGCTCATCGCAGGTCCCTGCTCTATAGAAGGGTGGGAGATGTGCGATGAGGTAGCCTCAGAGCTTGTGAGGATATGCAGAAAGCTCGGGATAAATTATATCTTCAAAGGCTCATTCGATAAGGCAAACCGTTCCAATCTGCACGCGGGGCGCGGTGTCGGCATGGAAAAGGGGCTTACCATACTGAACGATATAAAAGAGAAATACGGCGTTCCCGTGACTACCGACGTACACGAAACGTATCAGTGCGATGATGTCGCAAAAGTATGTGATATTCTGCAGATACCCGCATATCTCTGCCGCCAGACCGACCTAATTCTTGCGTCCGCAAGAACGGGCAGAGCAGTCAATATAAAAA
>JAFZOA010000647.1 GCA_017550775.1 Ruminiclostridium sp.
CACGAGGGAGCTCACCGAGTATATCTCCAACCGCATCAACAGCAGCGATATCGTGAAGGAGCAGCAGGATACCGAGGAGTACGACGTGTTCACCGGGCTTCCGTTCAAGGGAACCGAGCCCGGCGACAAGGCGGAGGCTGACGCAAAAGCCGCTGCGGAGGAAAAGAAGCGCGAGATCGAAGAATTCCGCACACAGCTCACGGAGGCGGCTGAGCAGATGCGCGCCGCACAGGAGCAGCTTGCCCGGATGCAGGAGGCTTCCGGACAGATGCCGGATATGCAGGCGCTCATGGAGTCCATGTCCCCCGAGGAGCAGGCGGCTTTCGCACAGATGACCCCGGAGGAACAGCAAGCATTCATGATGTCCATGATGCCGGAGTCGGAAATGCCCGAGCTGCCGGATATGTCGTCCATAATCGCAATGCTCCCCGAAGAGCAGCAGGAGCAGCTTTCCGGCATGACCCCCGAGGAGCAGATGTCCTTCCTCATGGAGCTCTCAGGTGAGGGCGCGACCGGCTCTATGTCGGATATGTCGTATCTCGCGTCGGGGTTTGACCTCTCGGATTACGACTTCTCATCGTTCGATATGGAGAATATAACCGACGAGCAGATGTCGTTCTTCATGTCCATGACCGACGAGCAGCGCGCCGAACTCATGAAGCAGTTCGGAAGTATGTCGGTGGCATCCAACGTAGTTTCCAACTCGTCGCAGTTTGAGAACCTCCGCACGCTCGGAGTTATAAGCATGGACACACCCTCGTCAATAGCGATCTATCCGCTCAACTTTGAGGCGAAAGAGCGCATAGTGGAGATCATCGCGGACTACAACAGCCAGCGCAGCGAAAATGACCGGATCACCTATACCGACATCGTGGGTATGCTCATGTCGTCGGTAACGGATATCGTCAACGCCATAAGCTATATCCTGATAGCCTTTGTTGCTATCTCGCTCATAGTCTCGTCCATTATGATAGGTATCATCACCTATATCTCGGTGCTCGAACGCACGAAGGAGATCGGCATTCTCCGCTCTATCGGCGCGTCAAAGAAGGACATTTCCCGCGTGTTCAACGCCGAGACGATCATCATCGGTTTTATCGCCGGCGGTCTCGGAATAGGCGTGACGCTGCTGCTGCTGATACCGATAAACCTGATAATAGAGAACATCACCGATATTGTCGGTCTTGCCATACTCCCGCCGCTCGGAGGCGCGATACTGATAGCGATAAGCGTTATCCTCACGCTCATTGCGGGTCTGTTCCCGTCAAGCGTGGCGGCGAAGAAAGACCCGGTAGTCGCTCTCCGGACAGAATAGTTCCCACATAACAGCAATTGACCGGCTGTGTATCGTTTACCGGCACACAACCGGTCAATAACGTACCCCGGAACACCGGGACATGTAACAACGGAGGAGAACATGGAAAAGATCAAGGTATTTGCCGCAGTCGTATTTGCGGTGCTGGCATTTGCAGGCTGCACCTCGGACAAGATACTTGACGAACCCACCCCGGTCACCGCCGCAGTGGACGAGAAAGCGAAGGAGACCGCAGCCGCGTCGGGCGGATTTACCGTGAGCGGCTCGACCCTGCTGGACGCGAACGGAAATGTGTTTATAATGCGCGGCATCAATCATGCACACACATGGTACAAGAACAAGGACGATACCGCGCTCGAAGCCATTGCCGCCACCGGCTCCAACTGCGTGCGGCTTGTGCTCGCAAACGGCATACAGTGGGAAAAGGACAGCCTTGAGAACATAAACAGGCTTACCGACAAGTGCCGCGAGCTTAAAATGGTCGCGATACTTGAAGTGCACGACGGTACCGGGAACGATGACCCGAAGGTGCTCGATGAGATAGCGGATTACTGGATAGAAATGAAGGACGCTCTGATAGGCAAAGAGAGCTATGTTATACTCAACATCGCCAACGAATGGTTCGGCTCATGGGGCAAAAACAAGCAGTGGGCGGACGCGTACATCGACGTTATCCCGAAGCTCCGCGACGCGGGCATAAAGAACACTGTCATGGTTGACGCGGCGGGCTGGGGACAGCTCGGAGAATGCATTGCGAGCGAGGGCAAGCGTATCCTCGCCTCCGACACGCTCTCAAACACCATGTTCTCCGTCCATATGTACGGCACCGCGGGAGGCAGCAAGGCGTCAATCAAGAAGAACATCGACGGGGTGCTCGGCGAGGGGCTCTGCCTGTGCATCGGGGAGTTCGGCTATACCCACAGCGACGGCGACGTGAAGGAGGACTACCTCATGGAATACTGCGTTCAGACCGGGGTAGGCTATCTCGGTTGGTCATGGAAGGGCAACAGCGGCGGTGTGGAGTACCTCGATATCGCGAAGGAGTGGGACGGCTCGGTGCTCTCCGGCGACTGGGGAGAAGTGCTTGTGAACGGCGCAAACGGCATCAGAGAGACATCTGAGCAATGCACGGTATTCTGATACTATAATCACATCAAACTATAGACAGGACAGATCAGCGTTTCTTCTCCCCGCCTCCGGCGTGGAGAAGAAACAAAATGTCTTGTTGTCCGTTTATTGATTTGATATCAGTATAAGACCGTAAGTGTGAAAGGCGGCAAATGAAGGGAGAGAGGCTTTCTGAGCGACGCAAAGGACATAATATCCGATGTTATGAAGAATGTTTCGTTCTCGGGGAAGGTCTACAACGACGTTCCTCTGCTTCGGGTCGCCTCCGAGCTCCCGCAGCCCCCGAAACGAAATGACGCGGTACCGGACAGGATACTCGAAATGAAAAGGCTCGTGTATTCACCTGAGTTTATCGGCAAGTCTTACACACAGGTCTTCTATGATCTCGGAAAGTTCATGGAGGACTTCGAGGACGACTGTCCCTACCCATTCGACATAGAGGTACAAAGACCCAGCTACTCCTACATGACTGCCGAGCAGCTCCGCGGGTACTTCACATGGCGGACGGGCGTGCGCAGGGGCGAGTACAGACCCGCTCCGACAGTGTTCAGAATGCTGTATATGTACGAGCTTCTCAACCTTATCGGAGTGAAGAACGCGGAGGAAGCGTACCGGAAGATCCGTGAGGCGGAGCGTGAGTTCTCGTCCGACCCGGCTCTTTGCAGACTGATATCCGGCTGGATTAAGGATCTTGTCGTGTATTACGGGCTTCCGAAGGAGTACGCCTTCGAGCCGGATACCGGTACCGCCTCCGCATTGAAAGACTACGCCGAAAGCACGGACAACGAGCTTTTCAAGGCTATGATGACGCAATCATACTACGATATCGGCGGCTCGTCATTCTATAAAGCATACCCCGACGACTTCCGCTTTACCGCCTGCACCGCGTACAGAAAGCTTGCCGCGCATTACGACAAGCACAACAAGCGCTCGCTGTTTGAGAAATACTTCGTGTACAGCACAAGCTACAGAAAAAGTATGTTCACCGGAGCTGTGTTTCTTGACAAGCTTACCCAGACCCGCGTATATGACGCGGGTAACAACGAAAAGTACGAATGCCGGAACGGAGAATGGTATTACACCAGACAATTGATAAACGCGTATGAAAGCCGCTCATTCGGCGACTTTATGAGATCGGTGGACTGTCTCATGCGAAACCGTTTCCGGTTCAGGTTCAAAATGCGCAAATGCGAAGCCAATGACACGGAAAAGCGAATCATAGAGGAAAGCATTGACGAGCTCATGGAGCGAAAACGCCTCGCGAGCCTTCCGAAGATAGAGATCGACGTGGAAAAGCTCGGCAATATCAGAAAGTCCGCCGACTCGACCCGCGACAAGTTGATAGTAGACGAGGAAGCAGAGTCGGCTGACCCAGAGACACCGGTTCCGAAGGCATCGGTTTCGGAGACACCGGTGCCGGTGACACCCGCTCCCGAAACTCCTTCCGTAAGCGAAGAGCCGCCTGCTCGGCAGTCCGCCGACGACCACGGCGGCTTACCGCTGAACGACGAGGAATACGCGTTCCTGCACCGGTTGCTTTACGGCGGCACTGCTCCGACCGGAGGGACTCTCCCGTCGCTGCTCGCGGACTCGGTGAACGAAAAGCTGTTTGATCTGTTCGGAGATACCGTGCTGGAGATCGGCGGCGGAGAGCCGTGCGTGATAGAAGATTACACGGACGAACTGAAAGGAATGATAAAGGAATGAAGATACCGAAGAGGATAGCCTCGGCGGTCATAAACTCACTGAAAGGCGGCGTTGTACCGCGCATAGGGCTCCCGTACATAACCGTCGGGCGCGAGACAGAGATAGACGCGCTGCTGCACGATGTTGAGATCATCGAGGACGGCGGTGCGTCCTTCCGCTTCATTGTCGGAAAGTACGGAAGCGGCAAGAGCTTCCTGCTCCAGACCATACGCAGCCACGTCATGGACAGAAATTTCGTGACCGTGGATGCCGACCTCTCGCCGGAGCGCCGGCTTCAGGGCACAAAGGGTCAGGGGCTCGCGACCTACAAGGAGCTTATCCGCAATATGTCCACCAAAACCTGTCCGGACGGCGGCGCGCTCACGCTGATACTCGACCGCTGGATAAGCGGGGTGCAGTCCGAAACAGCGGCGGAAAGCGGACTGTCCCCGGACTCCCCGGAGTTTAAAGCCGCGGTGGAGAAGAAGATCTACTCGGTTATAAACTCGCTCAGCGAAATGGTACACGGCTTCGACTTCGCAAAGCTGCTCACGGTGTATTACCGCGCGAGCATAGACGGCAACGACGAGAGCAGAGCGAAGGCGGTCAAGTGGTTCCGCGGAGAGTACGCCTCAAAGACAGAGGCCAAGTCCGAGCTCGGCGTGAACATCATCATTACCGACGACGACTGGTACGAGTACATTAAGCTGTTCGCCGCGTTCCTCGAAAAAGCGGGCTACAGCGGGCTTCTCGTACTTATCGACGAGCTTGTGAACATCTACAAGATTCCCAACGGGATCACCCGCCAGTACAACTACGAGAAGATACTCATGATGTACAACGACACGCTCCAGGGCAAGGCAAAGCACCTCGGCATCATCATGGGCGGCACGCCTCAGTGCATCGAGGACACCAGGCGCGGAGTATATAGCTATGAGGCTCTGCGCTCGCGGCTCGCGGAGGGGCGCTTCGGGCGCGAGGGCGTGAAGGATATGCTCGCGCCGGTGATACACCTCTCACCGCTTACCTACGAGGAAATGCTGGTTCTGACCGAGAAGCTTGCCAATATCCACGCCCAGCTTTTCGGCTACGAGCAGAAGATCACACAGGACGACCTTATCGTGTTCATAAAGACCGAGTTCGGGCGGATAGGCGCGGACTCCCACATCACCCCGCGCGAGGTCATACGCGACTTCATTGAGCTGCTGGACATAATATACCAGAATCCGGAGCTCGATATCTCCGGGTTCATATCGTCCGGCGGAATGACCTACTCCGACCCGTCCGGAAGCGACGATGACGACGGCGGAGAAGGCGGTTTTTCGGAGTTTGAGATATGAATGTGTTTGACAGATACGCGCCGTTCGTGCAGGACTTTATTTACCGGAACAACTGGGAAAGCCTGCGCGCGATACAGGCGGCCGCCGGTGACGCGATCTTCGGGAGCGACGAGAATGTCCTACTCTCGGCATCTACCGCGTCCGGCAAGACCGAGGCGGCGTTCTTCCCCATACTGACGCTGTTCTCGGAGGATATGCCGAGGTCGGTGGGGGCGCTGTACATAGGCCCCCTCAAAGCCCTGATAAACGACCAGTTCCAGCGTCTCAACGACCTTTGCGCCGAGGCGGGAATACCGGTCTGGCACTGGCACGGCGACGTTTCCCAGTCCCACAAATCCCGGCTTATGAAGCACCCCTCCGGGATATTGCAGATCACCCCGGAATCGCTGGAAGCTATGCTGATGCGCAAGCACGCCGCGATAGGAAAGCTTTTCGGCGACCTGCGCTTCATCGTGATAGACGAGGTTCATTCCCTTATGCGCGGCGACAGGGGCGGCCAGACTCTCTGCCTTATCGAACGCCTGTCGAAGCTCGCGGGAGTAAACCCCCGCCGCATCGGGCTGTCCGCGACTATCGGCGACCTTGAGGCTGCGGGAGAGTTCCTTGCCGCGGGCTCCGGGAGAGGTACGATCATACCGCGTATCGAAGCCAAGGGCGTTAAATGGCGGCTGTCCATGGAGCACTTCTATGTCTCGGATATACAGGCCGCCGAGGGCAAGGAGCCGCTCAACGCGCTCCCGGTGCTCGAACAGGCGACCGATACCGCGCCGAAGTACGCCGACCCGGGAATGGGGTATATCTTTGAGCACACCAAGGGGAAGAAGTGCCTTGTATTCGTGAACTCCCGCGAGGAATGCGAAGCCGTGACCACAACTCTGCGCTCTTATTGCGAGGCCAACCACGAGCCGGACAG
>JAFZOA010000648.1 GCA_017550775.1 Ruminiclostridium sp.
AGCTTGCGGAGCTTATGGATGTCGCAATGCCGACGGTCTATCGCTGGGAGACCGGGGTACGGATACCCGACATGGTGACTATTATGAAGCTTGCGCGTGTACTCGGTGTCAAATACGACCAATTCATAGATGAGAGTGATCTGTGATACCTGGAATATGGAATTCTGACATTCAGATTAATGGAGCAAAACAAATGAAAAATAAGAAACTTCTTGTACAGGTCGGGATAATCGTTACGGTATTCTTTATCGCGCTAATAATTGTTCTCGGAACGGTAATATATACGGGAACAACGACTATGTACCTGAACGCGAAAAATGAAATGATCAACCGTGATCTTATCAGAGTCAGGGATGTCGTTGAGGAACTTCCGATTTTTACGGACATAGCCGAATACTGGAAAACGCATATTGAGGATATGAAGAGAGAGGTTTCCGAAGAGGAATACATAGCCGGATGTACGGTATATGACTCTATCGGTTTTACTCCGTCAAAGGCGGAGTTCAACTCTGTAAGCGATGTTGAAAAGCTTATCTTTGCACATGATCTGTATGACGGTCTCTCTTACAGTTTTAATGAGGAACAGATTAAGTTCAGTTATGACGGCTTATATCTTGTTGATATAACGGAGGAAAACTGCGGATTTGTCATTTGCAGAGGCAATAGCGCGAACCCTGTATATCGGGAGTCGCTCGGAAGCAGTATGGATATCGATATCAGCACTCACAATGCGGCGCAGAAGATACGCTCCGGAAATTACAATGCCACAGAGTATGAGATCGTCGATAACGTTGACGGGAAGAGCTATTATATCGGTTATGCTCCTGTCGGGACGGGTGATGCCGTAAAGTACGCGGTATGTGTTTTGTACGATTGGAGTCAATTCAAACAAGGCCTGAAGGATAATCTTATCGTGATGGCTGTGATAGGCATAGCTGTTATGATCACAGCAGGCGGAATGCTGCTGAACTTCCTTTACCGGACTGCGATCCGACCCGTGACAAAGATGCAATCAGCGGTCAGTGATTATATAGTTTTCAAGGACAGCTGTGCCGTTACCGGAAAAATGCGGGAGATAACCGCCAACAATGAAGTTGGTAAACTTGCCGGAAATATATCAAGTCTTGCCGAAGAAATGGAACGGTATATGGGTGAGATCATCCAGCTTACCGGTGAGCAGGAACGTGTAGCTGCGGAGCTCGACCTTGCCACAAAGATACAGAGCGGGGCTTTGCCGAATGAATTTCCCGCATTTCCGGAGCGTGATGAATTTGAGCTGTACGCTTCGATGACCCCCGCAAAAGAGGTCGGCGGTGACTTCTATGATTTCTTCCTTATAGACGACGATCATCTCGCACTCGTTATCGCGGACGTTTCGGGAAAGGGTGTACCCGCAGCCTTGTTTATGATGTCCTCTATGATACTGTTACACGATCGCACGCTTATGGGCGGGACGCCTTCCGAGATACTGGAATTCGTAAATGAGCGGATATGTTCCAAAAATCCGTTTGAAATGTTTGTAACGGTGTGGCTCGGAATACTTGAAATAAGCACCGGAAAGCTGTCGTGCGCAAACGCGGGACACGAATGGCCGGTTGTAAAGACCGGCGAAGCCTTCGAGCTTATAAAAGACGAACACGGCTTTATACTCGGAAGTCTGGAGGGCATGGAATACGAGACTTACGATATACAGCTTCATAAGGGCGATACCGTGTTTGTCTATACAGACGGAGTTGCGGAGGCAACGAACGCTTCCGATGAGTTTTTCGGAACGGACAGGCTTACCGAGGCTCTCAATACAACGCCCGACGGCTCACCGGAGGAGCTTATAGCGGCAGTCGGAAAAGCAGTCGATGGTTTTGTCGGAGACGCGCCGCAGTTTGATGATCTTACAATGCTTTGTCTTAAATACAACGGAAAATAACCGCTGAAATAAGCCGATAGCCCATTATGGCGTTTCCCGGAATATTACCGCTGCGGTAATAGATTTTTTCAAAAATCAATGTTATAATCAATAGTATAAGGGCAGAAGCCTGTATTTACGCGCCGACAGAACATATCGGCATACGATCGGAACTTTATTAACGGAGGTCATAACACCATGAAAACATTACAGGAACTTTACAATGAAATAGTCAAGAATGACGAACTCAAAAAAAAGTTCACCGAAGCCGCAAAGGACAACAAGATAGTTGATTTTGCAAAGGCTAACGGTGTTGAGACCACTCTCGACGAGATCAAGGCTTTCCTTGAGGATAAGCAGAAAGCGGATACGGAGCTTGACCCGTCCGAGCTTGAAAACGCTGCGGGCGGTACCTGCAATCATTATACAGTAGGTGAAGCCGTATTATCTGTGGGCCTTTTTGCCGGATGCACCGTTATTCTGGCTGTCAGCGCCGCTGAAGACAAGGTTGGTCAGAGCGATGATGAATACGGCAGATTGTGCAATCGTGGATAATTCAAAATGAAAACGAAAAACACTATGAAAACACTACAGGAACTTTACAATGAAATAGTAAAGAATGACGAACTCAAAAATAGTTCACCGAAGCCGCAAAGGACAACAAGATAGTTGATTTCGCAAAAGCAAACGGCGTGGAAACTACAATGGACGAGATCAAGGCGTTCCTTGAAGGTGTACAGAAAGCGGACGTGCAGCTTGACCCCGCCGAGCTCGAAAACGCCGCGGGCGGAAAGTGCAACAGCAGAACCGGCGGCGAAGCTGCAATATCAGTGATCTCCTTGGGCTTAGGATGTGCTGTATATGCATACGTCAGCGCTACCGAAGGTTATACGGGTCAGAAAAAAGCAAGAGACGGACGTCTGTGTAACGAAGGCAGAAGCTCCGATGATGACTGAACGAATTCAAATATATGGTTCCCTGATATTTCTCATAGGAAAGCAACAGGACGAAAACGGTGTAAAACAGCATTATGGAAAAGAAAACTGTCAAAACTGCAGATATTCTCGAGGAGATCGGCTGTCTCGGATTTATAAACAAGTATGAAGATGTGCTGATCGAAGAGTTGGAGCGTTCTGTACCGGACGCGTTCCCGCTTCTTGACAGTAAAGCGGTCAGTGCGCTTCGGAAAGCGCTTTGTCTGCGGCTGCGATCGTTGTACATACAGCCGCTCATGCTGCATATCAACAAGGGGATGCAGCGTTATGACCCTGTCGGTATGATACTTGGGCGAACAGACCCGGAAGCACTCCGGAAAGCTGCGGCGGATGTCCTTCATTTATCGGAGGAGAGCTCGGGTAGCGTTGATATGTGGCTTCAGGCGCAGTATCCTCTGCTTGAAGCATACACACAGAGCGTCTGCGATAATACGGCAGCGGCATTGCGGGAATTCCTTGAACGGGTAGTCTCGCGGAAGGACGATATATCCTCGCTTTTGCCGGAGGGCAAGCCGTTTGAAAGGATAACCGGTCTTTCGACAGGCGGCGCGGATATGCACCGGCACGGCAGATGTGTGATCGGTGTCACGACGGACGCGGGAGTATTCTACTACAAACCCCATGACTGCCGTATAGACGCTTTGTACGAGCGGATAGTGTCGAAGTGGTTTTCCGATTGCACCGAAGCGCCGAGGGTGCTGGAGGGCGACGGTTATGCGTTTATCTCCGCACTTGTACATACCCCCGTGCAGTCGGAAGCTCAGATCGCGGAGTATTACCGCAATTTCGGCATACTAACGGCATTGTTCCACGGGCTCGGCAGCAACGATATGCACCAGGAAAACGTCATGGCTTGCGGAGCAAGACCGTCGGCTATCGACCTTGAAACCGTTCTTAATCTGAACGTTACGGACAGAACCGGACAAGATACGGTACAGCAGAACAAGACAGCGGAGGAGTTCACACTTTCGGCCATGCGTATAGGCGTGCTGCCCGCGAGGATATACAGGAGCGGACTGATCTCGCCGTTATACTGTACCGACAATCAGGTCTCGTGTCTTCCTGTGTACGACGGAAAGCGGATAACCGTGGAAGGGTATGAAAGCCGGTTCGCGGAAGGGTTCTCTGAGGGCTACGAACGTATGCTTGCCCACCGCGAAGAGATAAAAGCAATGCTTGACGAGTACCGCGGTTCCACGATGCGTATCGTTGTTCGCAACACCGTATATTATGCCCATATATGCGTAATGCTGCATCAGGCGAAGTACATGGTCTCCGAAGAAGCCCGTCAGAAGGTATATGAGATGCTGAAAAGCCCGTTCACGACTTCCGGTGTTGAGCCGGACAGCGATCTGGTCGGATACGAGTGGAAATGTGTGCTGCAGGGCGATATTCCGTACTATTGCACCACGCTTGACAGCTTTGATCTGTGCGGTGAAGATCCGGACGAGATAGTGAAGCAGGGTTACTATAAACGCAGCGCAATTCAGGCGACGATACACTTTCTTGACAGACTTTCACCGGAGGAAAAGCGCTTCGAGCTTGATATCATACGAACAGCATTCGCCCATGCTCCGCTCGATGTGCCGAAGCCGGAAGGCAAAACCGCTCTTGCCGCGTCTCCTGCCGACAAGGAAACTCTTATTGCGGAAGTGCGGGCTATTTACGCAAAGCTCAAGGCCGATACAGTGCGCTGTACGGACGGCAGCCCGATGTGGATAGGTACGGCGGAGACGCTTGCGGGAAATATGGCTGTCGGAAGGGTCAGCGCCCTGTGCGGCGTTGGCAGGTTCCTTGCAGAGCTGGTATTACCGGGGCAGTTTTCGGATATCCGAGATGAAGCTATGGCGCTTTCGGAGGAATGTGCGGAACGGATAGTCATGGATCTGCACCTTATGAATGAAGCAGACCTCGGCACGGAGAACCCGGTATTTGCCACAGGACTTTTCGGTGGTGCGGGAAGTCAGCTTCTTTCTCTGCTGAAAATGTCGGAAGCGGGCATAGCGGGAGCCGATGAAGCGGTGAATCTGCTGATAGATGCCCTGACTGAAGGTAAAATATACGAAAGTAAGAAAATGAATAGCGCCGAAGGCAGTGCGGGTCTGATTCCTGCGCTTGCGGCAGCCGCAGAGTATTACAAGGAAACGGACGGCGGACTGTGTGACAGGATAACGCGTGTCCTGCGTTCCCGCACCGAAAGCCTCTCGGGAGCGCAGCCCCCCGAAAGAGCGGATATGCCCCGCGGCAGTGCCGGATACGGAGCCGCCTTTGCTGCGGCTTATGGAATTCTGGGTGAGCAAAAGTACGCAGAGTGTGCGGAGAAGATGTTCCGGCTTGCGGAAGAGGAGTATTCCTCGGAGCTCGGCGGCTGGCGCGACTTTGAAGCGAAGTCGAAGAAGCTTGCCGACAAGGGGCCTCATGCTGCCGGAATATTCCTTGCAGCCGATTACGCACAGGAGCGGCTCGGAACTGCGGACAGCGCGGTTTCCCGTGTCCGCGAGCTCGCACTGAGTACTATGCTCTCGGAGGAGAACCTTTATCACGCAGACACGCTTGACGAGGGCAACGCTCTGACAGTGCTGGCACTGCTGAAAGCGGGAGAGTGCGAAGCAGCCGGTAAAGTGCTTGAAGCGATGCGGTGTCGGGCCGAGAAAAACGGCTGTTATCAGGTAACAGAGCCCGGAATACGCAGTTTCTTCGATCCCTCGCTCATACACGGCACGCTTGGCTGCGGGGCTGTGATGATACGCTATATTAGACAATAACTGGTGTGATACATATATGGTAAAGATATTTGCGTTTGCGGCTTCCTGCGCCGGAGAAAAATCACACACGGCGAAAATGGCGGACACTATCGCCGACTCGATCAGAAGAAAGCTCGAAGCGCAGGGCGAGACCGTTTCATACGAGCGTATGACGGGAGCGGATGTCCGCATAGATTACTGCTTGTCCTGCACGAGTTGTTTCAGAAAGGGGATCTGCCCTCTCGACAGCAAGGACGGCTGCAAAGAGCTGAAACAGAAGATACTCGACTGCGACATATTCCTGTTCGGAAGCCCGGTCTATCTGTGGGCTATGTCGGGTATAGCCAAAAGCCTGCTTGACCGGATAAGCTACTGGGCGCACCGTTTTGAGCTTATCGGAAAGCCGTGCGTGGTATTCTCGACTACCGATACGAGCCACGGTCCCGAGGTGGCTAAGGAGCTCGCACAGCTTATGAGCTTCACCGGCGCGGTGACAGTCAACGGCGGGTGCAGTACATACAAGGGATCGGAACAAGACCCGGACGATATCGCCGAACGTGCTGTCGCTCTGTACAGAGACCCCTCCTCCGGAGTGACCTTCTTTCAGCAGAA
>JAFZOA010000649.1 GCA_017550775.1 Ruminiclostridium sp.
ACTCCCGCTGACGAGACTCCCGCAGACGAGACTCCCGCAGATGAGACTCCTGCAGACGAGACTCCGGCAGACGAGACTCCCGCTGACGAGACTCCCGCTGACGAAACTCCTGCTCACGAGACTCCCGCAGACGAGACACCTGCTGACGAAACACCCGCAGACGAGACTCCTGCTGACGACGAGGACGTTCCGGTTGTTTCCGATCCCGTAGTTTATACATACGTTCCCGTGTTTGTACCCACGGACGAAAGCATCGACTTCATATCTGTGGTTCCTACCGACGACGACCAGCCTGATCTGACTGTCGAGACAACAGACAAGGTAACGGTTTCCGATGCCGCTCCCGTACTTGTTGTCGAGAGCCTTGAAGGTGCAAATGAGGATGATACGACATCGACGACTCCCGATGACCTCTATTCCTTCGACGAGAACGATGTTCCGCTCGGTGATTTCTTCTTTGAAGAGAACAAGATCCCGCTTGGCGGCTTCGAGGACGTTGATTCAAGCGTGAAGAACCCCAACACCGGCGTTGCTTCTCCTGTCGCAATGGGCGCTGCTGCAATAGCTTCCCTTGCTCTCGCGTTCGGTTCCCGCAAAAAGAGAAAGTAAGCATTGATAATAAAACTGCTGCATACCGAAAAGGTGTGCAGCAGTTTTTGTTATTCTATGCCAAAGAAGGGAAAGAAAAGCGCCCCCACCGTGAGGTGAGAGCGCTCGTGTATTCAGCTGTTCTGCATGAGCATTTCGAGAAGTGTGCCGAAGTCGTCGCTGTAACCTATAGTCGCAAGTTCCGTCTTGTTGAGCTTTCTGAAGCGGTTGTATGCGCGCTTGAGAGAAACATCGCCGTAGGACGAGTCGCTGCGCAGATACATTGCGGTCTCGACCACGCACGCCGCGAACTTGTAGCGAATGCCGGTGTCAGCGTACTTGCAGTAAGCGGAAGCCTTGACAGCTATCTGTGAAGTGGTGGACTTGGTACTGCCGGAGGGCTTGTAGTTGAGCTTGAGTGTGCAGATGTCGGTAGTGTTGCCCTTGGAGCCCTGATAGATGAGCGAGGAGGAGTTCTTCTTCGCGGGGATTATCTCGTACATTACGGTAACGCTCTGACCTGCGCCCATGTCAGCCGCGTCCTTCTCGTCGTTGGTGAAGTCTTCGTTTGCGAGCTTGCGTCCGTCGTAGCCTATGAGCTTGTAGCTGTCAACAAGCGTCGGGTTGAACTCTACCTGGATCTTCACGTCGTCAGCGATGGTGAACATGGTCTTTCTGCGTTCGTCAACGAGTACCTTTGTTGCCTCGGCAGCGCAGTCTATGTAGTGGTAGTTGCCGTTGCCGTCCTTTGCGAGAGCTTCAAGCTTGTCGTCCTTTAAGTTGCCGGTGCCGAAGCCGAGGATCGTGAGGTAAACGCCTGTATCGCGCTTGTCAGCGATGAACTCGGAGAGACTTCCCTTGTCGGTGATACCAACGTTGAGGTCGCCGTCAGTAGCCATGATAACACGGTTGGAGCCGTTCTTGATGAAGTATTTCTGTGCGATCTCATACGCCATGTTTATGCCGCGCTCGCCGTTGGTAACGCCGTCTGCAATAAGGCTGTCCGCGAGGTCGCTTATGCAGTTCTTCATGTTTCCGCGCGCGCCTGCGACAACTACCTTCTCCATGCCGGAGTATGTAACTATCGAGATGCGGTCGGTGCTCTTCATCTCTGAGGAGAAGCGCTTGAGAGCGTCTTTAACGAGCGGGAGCTTATCCTGTGAGTACATCGAGCCGCTCACGTCGATAAGGAACACATAGTTCGAGGAAGGCTCGGTAGTGAGATCCTTCGCCTGAATGCCCATGTAGAGAAGCTTTGCTTCGGAGTTCCATGGACAGTCGGTGTATTCGTAGTGAACGTTGAAGTTGCTCTTTGCAGGGCGCTTGTAGTTGTAATCGAAGTAGTTGAGCATTTCCTCAATGCGCACAGCGTCTGCGGGGATGCTGTAGCCGTCGTTGGCAAGTCTGCGTATGTTCGCGTAGGAGGCGGTGTCAACATCGGTGGAGAAGGTGGAAAGGGGAGTGGTCGCCGCCTTTCTGAAGCCGTCTATGTCGTAGTGCGAGTATTCCTCGTTGTCGAGTTCGTCGAGCCACGGTTCGTCATCATCTTCCCATACATCATCGTCATCGTCGTCATACCAGCCGGCATCCTCTGCGGCATAATCGAGAGCATCGGCTTCCTCTTCGACCGTTGTCTTGGCTATGGAGTTGGTAGTTATTGACGGTGCGTAGTATGCGCCGTCGTCGTAATCCTCATATTCATACCAGTCATACCAGTCTTCCGAGACCTCCACGATATCGGAGCGCTTGCTGAATATGCGCTTGTCGTTGTAGTTGTATGTCACGGCGCGTACATAGTATGATCCGCCTGCTTCGACCGTGTAGGAAGTGTCGGAGGTCTTCGCGAAAAGGGAATAGGTCTTTGCGCCTTTCTTGTAGATGTAGTACAGAAGCGCGTTTTCCACCGGCTGCCATGATAGCTCAGAGCCGTACCAGCTTGAGCCGGAATGCAGTCTTTCGGGTTTCGACGCGATGAATTTCTTGTACTTCTTTGATGTCAGCGAATTTGACATCGGTGTAACATAGCTTGCGGTATTCGACTTCTCGGTCGCCTGTAAGCTGAGCGACTTATAGAAGCTCGCTACTTCCGCCGCGCTTATTGTCGTCATGAGCGACGCTGCGGCGAGGACAGCCGCTACGGTTGATAATGCTTTCCTTGTTTTCATTTTGAACCTCCCGTTTTATATTGAATATATTGAGTCCGGTTTTTTGCCTCTCTATATACTAAAACGTTTTATCCGACCAAAAAGTGACAGAAAATCAGGAAATATTTTTTATTTGCAAAGAATTTGTGAATATTGCACAATATATGCACATGGAATCAGCTTGCATTATAGCATGTTGTCATCTCTGCCGTGACGAAACGAGGGGCAGGGTAATGATTATCTCTGTTCCTTCGCCAAGCTTGCTCTGCACATCTATCGAGCCGCCGTGTATGCGGACGATCTCGTCGGCTACGGCAAGCCCGATTCCCGAGCCGCGCACGGTGTTGTTTGCCTTGTAGAACTTCTCCTTAATGCGCGGTAGGTCTGCTTCGGCTATTCCCACGCCGTCGTCCCTGACCGAGATCATTATTTTTCCGCCGGAGACAGACGTGCTCACATAGGTATGCCCGCCTTTTCTTCCGTACTTGATCGAGTTGTCAATGATGTTGATGAATACCTGTCGCAGGCGGTTCTTGTCGCCGTAAACTATCGCTATGTCCTCGCTCTCCGCGAAGGAGAGGGTGATGCCGTCCGCCTTCGCGCGCTCCTCATACATGAGCACAGCGTCCGCGAGCTCGGCTATCACGTCGAGGTTGTCCTGCTGCAGGGAGAAATGCCCGTTCTGAATGCGTGAGAAGTCAAGAAGCTCCTCCACCATTTCCGAGAGTCGGCCGGTCTCCTTGTTGATTATCTGCATACCCTTCTTGCGGGTGTCGGTGTCGTCGATCTCTTCGAGGGTCTCGCTCCAGCCCCTTATCGCGGTGAGCGGAGTTCTGAGCTCGTGGGATACCGACGAAATGAACTCGTTCTTGATGTTCTCGGAATGTTCGAGCTCGTCCGCCATGTAGTTGAAGATGTCGCAAAGCTCTCCTATCTCGTCGGAGCTCTCGTTGCTTATGCGCACCGAAAAATCCCCGGAGGCGAGCTTTCGCGCGGTGGCTCCGACGCGGCGGATAGGCTGGACGATACTCCTTATAAAATAGAAGCCGAGCAGGAACAGCAGCAGCAGTATCACGGCGCTCGCGGAAAGCACACCGAGCTCTATCACGGCAATGCGCGCGTCTATCTTGTCCAGCGACGTTACAATGCGTATCCCGCCGCCCGAGATCGCGTTAATAAGCGAGTATGCCATGTACTTCTCGCCGCTCGGATATTTGCCGACGTAGTATCCGTCGTGACTTCCCGACTGCGACGCGTCATGGTAGTCCGGCATATCGTAGCTTTCGGCGGGGGTGAAGCCGCTGCTGGAAAGATACACCTTTCCGTCGCGGTTTATAGCCATGAGCTCGACGTAGTTCTTCTTCTCGAACTGCTCCACCGAGTTTATGAGCTCGTCGGAGTAGTCCGAGCCGGACTCCTCGTAAAGCCTGTTGACCACACCCGCGACGATGTTCGCCTGCGTGCTGATGTACTGGCGCACCGAGCCGTAATAATACTCGCGTATCAGGAAATAGCCCGTGATATCGAGTATTATCAGCAGCAGTGCGACAATTCCGAAGTTACCGGTGAACCAGCGCGCGGCGATGCTTCTCCGGCGCAGCTTCATGCTTCGCGGCCGAGTGCGAATGCCTTCTTGTTGATGTCTATCGCCTTCTTGGGAACGCAGGCGTCAAGCGCCGCCTGCCATGCTTCCTCGGGGAAGCC
>JAFZOA010000650.1 GCA_017550775.1 Ruminiclostridium sp.
CCCCGAGGACAGGGAGTTTATTCTCCAGTCGGCGGCGGGAAAGGTCATCATTTTCAACTCGGCGCTGGTACTCCCGAAGGCGGCGCGCGACACTCAGGGTGTTCAGGTAATGCGCCTTACCAAGACCGAGCTTGCGACAGCACTTCCCTTCGAGGAAGGAATGATAAACGACGCGGAAGGATATGTCGTAAAGACGATCCCCTCTGCGGGACTGATAAGCAAGAATGATATCAACCAGACAACGTTCTGAATAATGAGTATTCCCCTGCTGCCTGCGGGGGAATACTCATTTATTCAGCTTTTTTATCCGACCGTAAAGAAAACATAACAAAACCGCCCTGTATCCGGAAGTCTTTTCCCCACTTCCTTACGTTGCACGGGCGGTTTTGCTGTATTATCACCGGATCAATAGTTCTCTTTTCTTACCTCGAAGAAGCTCTGCGGGTGACCGCATACGGGACATACGCCGGGAGCCTTCTTGCCGATAACAAGGTGACCGCAGTTGCGGCACTCCCACATTGTCTCCTCGCTCTTCTCGAACACCTTCTGCATCTCGATGTTGTTCAGCAGCGCGCGGTATCTTTCCTCGTGAGACTTCTCGATAGCGCCGACCATTTTAAACTGCGCAGCGAGCTTTGTGAAGCCCTCTTCCTCGGCTTCCTTTGCAAATCTGTCGTACATATCGGTCCACTCGTAGTTCTCGCCTGCAGCAGCAGCGGCAAGGTTCTTGGCGGTATCGCCGAGCTCGCCGAGAGCCTTGAACCAGATCTTAGCGTGCTCCTTCTCGTTGTTTGCGGTAGCCTCGAAGATAGCGGCTATCTGCTCATAGCCTTCCTTCTTTGCCACGGAAGCAAAGTATGTGTACTTGTTGCGTGCCTGTGACTCGCCGGCAAATGCGGTAAGCAAGTTCTGTTCGGTTTTTGAGCCTTTTAATTCCATAATGTCAGACCTCCGTAATGATATTGCATTGCTGCAAATCTATTATAACATCGACCTACCTCTTTTGTCAATATAATTTTGTTTTTTTGACACAGAGCAGCGATATATGTGCAAACTGCACAAATCATAGTTTACAGGTTACAGTTTACAGTTTACAGTTGTGGTGTCGCCTGCGGCGACGTATTTGAATCGTGACGAAATAAGTAAGTATCTGCTTAAAACAAGATGAAGTTCCGGGTTTTGTCACAATTCAGATACGTCCGCGAAGCGGACACCCCAACTGTAAACTGTAACCTGTACACTGTAAACTATACCTGTTTACCTGCGCTTTTTCTTCTTTTTCTCCGGGTCGCGGAAGAACATGAACCAGATGATGATCTGTCCCGTCGAGAGCAGCAGCATCACGATCATCACCACCACCGTCGCAGGATTCCACATTCCGTGCGCGGAGAAGTACCATATCAGGTACGCCGTAGCCGCCCCGAGGATAAACCCGTTCAGGAGCGGGGTATTTCCCTTTTTCATCAGCCCTGTATGCGCTTTGCCATAAGCGTGTTCTTCATGAGCATGGCAATCGTCATGGGACCCACTCCGCCCGGTACGGGAGTTATGTAGG
>JAFZOA010000651.1 GCA_017550775.1 Ruminiclostridium sp.
ACAGTGAGCCAGTATGCCGCAGTGACCGCGCTCCGGGAGTGCCGCGAGGACATAGACTACATGGTCGGCGAGTACGATATGCGCCGCAAGCTCATCGTGAACGGCTTCAACGAGCTCGGGCTGGAGTGCTTCGAGCCGGAGGGCGCGTTCTATGTGTTCCCGTGTATAAAATCCACCGGGCTCACGTCGCAGGAGTTCTGTCTGCGGCTCATCGAACAGAAGAAGGTGGCGGTGGTGCCCGGCGACGCGTTCGGCGAGTGCGGCGAGGGCTATATCCGCGTAAGCTACGCTTATTCTATCAACCACATTCTATCGGCACTTAAACGGATAAAGGAGTTCATCAATGAGCTTGACAGTTAAAGGCTATGCGAAACTCAACCTCTGGCTCGACATTACCGGCTACCGCGGCGACGGCTACCACACTCTCAACACCGTCATGCGGCGAATTGACCTGTACGACGACGTTACCGTCGAGACGAGAAGCGGCGGAGACATCAACATAACCTGCAACTTTCCGTCCGTCCCGACAGACGGCTGGAACATCGTTTACCGCGCGGCAATGGCGTTCTTTGAAAAAATGGGAAAGAGCGTGGGCTTAAGCGTTGACATCTACAAGCGTATCCCCGTGGGAGCGGGACTGGGCGGCTCCAGCGCGGACGGAGCGGCTGTGCTCACCGCGCTCAACGAGCTGTGCGGGCGGCCGCTCGACCTGCACGAGCTGTGTACACTCGGTGCTACTCTCGGTGCGGACGTTCCGTTCTGCATTGCGGGAGGAACGGCAAAATGCACCGGCATCGGCGATATCATGCAGCCCATAGACTGCACCGATCTCGCGGTGGTGGTAGCGGTACCGGAGTTTGAGTGCTCCACCGCAAAGGCGTATCAACGCTACGACGCGGAACCGTTCCCGGAGAAGCCGGGATTCGACGCGTTTTGCAGCGGCATCAGGAACGACCGTTCCTTTCTGGCGGCGAATATGTACAACGTGTTTGCGCAGCTTTACGCCGACCAGCGGATAGAGGAGCTTCGCAGAAAGCTGCTTTCCGTCGGAGCCGAGGGAGCCTGCATGACCGGCAGCGGCAGTGCTGTATTCGGTGTTTTCCCGGATATCGACGCGGCGCGCGAGGCGGCGGGAAAGCTCGGAGACTGCACAAAATTTGCGGTGAGAGCGATTTAGGTATTGCTTTTTGGCGAAAAATATGTTATAATAGAATTTCAGAGCGCAAGGAGGACTGTATTATGATAGTTGTTCACAATCACCTCGGCGGGATCGAGTTCACGAAGGCTTTCTTCGTTTCGCTCATAGCGAACACGGCGACAAGCTGCTTCGGCGTTTCCGCAATGAACGCTTCTACGCCCGCGGAACGCATGGCAGAGCTTGTGCCGTTCCTCGGAAATCTGTTCGACATCAACAAGGGTGTCAATGTCCGCATCAAAAACGGAAAGGTAAGTATCTGCATACATATCTCCGTCATGTATGGGGTGAATGTTTCGGCAGTAGTCGCGAGCATCAAGAACAAGCTTCGCTATGCTGTCGAGGAACAGACCCGCCTGCCCGTCGAGCGCATCGACGTGTACATAGACGGTCTCACGACATGAAAGGCGCGTCATGAAAGATACTTTGCTGGTTTATTACTCCCTTGAGGGCAACACCGGGTTCGCCGCACAGGTCGCCGCCGATACCGCCGAAATGGACGTTCAGCGGCTTATCCCCGACAAGGAGCCTCCGAAGAACGGCTTCGGCAAATTCATGTGGGGCGGGAAGAGCGTAGTATTCCACGAGATCCCGAAGCTTGATCCGCAGGAGTTCAGCCCCGCCGGATACAAGAACATAATTCTCGCCTTCCCTGTCTGGGCGAGCAGCTATCCGCCCGCGATCGCGGCTTTCCTGAAGGAAAACGACCTTAGCGGGAAGGATATCTGGGCGATAATATGCTCGGCAAGCGGAGACGCGCGGAAGGCGCTGGCAAAGCTCGAAAAGAAGCTCCCCGGCTGTAGGATAGTGGATTCTCTGAGCCTTACCGATCCGGCAAAGGACAAGGAGAAGAACCGCGAACCGATCAGATCATTCATAAGCAAAAACTTCGGGAACGGCTGAAAATGATCCCTGTTCCCGTACATATTCGACAAGTTTCAAAGGAAGTGTTGATTTGGAGATCAGCGGTAA
>JAFZOA010000652.1 GCA_017550775.1 Ruminiclostridium sp.
CTCAAAGAAGACGCGGAGATCATCATTGTCATCAATTCCTCGGACATTGAAAAGAACAAGGTCAGAGGCGACCTCGGCATAACCTACGACGTTGATGTGATAAGGCTCATCGGCGTGTTCAGGCGCTTCGGACTGTATGTAAGCAGCGTAGTGCTCACACAGTACGAGAACCAGGTCTCCGCGGACGCCTTCGCCTCCCGTCTCGAGACCATGGGCGTGAAAGTATATCACCACTACAGGATAAGCGGCTACCCCTCCAACCTCTCCCTCATTATGAGCGACGAGGGCTTCGGAAGAAACGACTTCATAGAGACCTCTCGCCACCTTGTGGTAGTCACCGCACCCGGCCCCGGAAGCGGAAAAATGGCGACCTGTCTGTCCCAGCTCTACCATGAGCACAAGCGCGGCAAAAACGCCGGCTATGCGAAGTTCGAGACCTTCCCGATATGGAATCTCCCCCTCAAACACCCGGTCAACATCGCTTACGAGGCGGCAACCTCCGACCTCAACGACGTGAACATGATCGACCCGTTCCACCTCGAAGCCTACGGCAAGACCACCGTGAACTACAACCGCGACGTGGAGATCTTCCCCGTGCTCGACGCTATGTTCGGAAGCATCTTCGGCACCTCGCCCTACAAATCCCCCACAGACATGGGCGTGAACCTCGCCGGCAACTGCATCGTTGACGACGACGTGGTGAGCGCCGCGGCGAGGGACGAGATAATCCGCCGCTACTACATAGGTCTTTGCGACAGGCGCAAGGGTCTTGTTTCCGAGGACGAGGTATATAAGCTCGAACTGCTCATGAAGCAAGCTGGCGTGACCACAGCGGACAGAAGGGTAGTTGCCCCGGCGCTCGCCAAGGAGCAGGCTACCGGCAATCCCGCGGCGGCTATGGAGCTTCCCGACGGGACGATACTCACCGGCAAGACCTCAAACCTGCTCGGAGCGTCCTCCGCGCTGCTCCTCAACGCGCTCAAATACTTCGGCGGCATCGACGACGGCGAGCTTCTTATGTCCCCGCACGTCATCGAGCCGATACAGGATCTCAAGGTCAACCACCTCGGCAACGCCAATCCGCGCCTGCACACCGACGAAACTCTGCTTGCGCTCTCGATCTGCGCCAATACGAGCGAGAATGCGAAGAAGGCTATGGAACAGCTCTCGAAGCTTCGCGGCTGCGAGGTACATTCCACCGTTATCCTCTCCGCCGTTGACGAGCGCACCTTCAAGCGCCTCGGCGTGAACCTCACCTGCGAGCCCAAATACGGTACTCCCGAAAGCCGCGCGGAGGAAACATGAGGATCGTGTCACTGTGCAGCTCCAGCAAGGCGAACTGCACTTACATAGAGAGCGGCGGCAAGGGGCTGCTCGTGGACGCAGGGTGCAGCTACAAGATGCTCTGCGACGGGCTTAAAGCAGCCGGCCGCGACATTTCCGACGTGAAGGCGGTGTTTGTCACCCACGAACACTCCGACCATGTGAACGGGCTTAAAATGCTCACCAAGAAGCTTAACGTGCCGGTTTACGCCTCCGAGGGGACGTGGAGTATGCTGCTCGCGAAGGACAAGGTCTCCCCGGGAACGCAGGTGCGCCTTGCAAATGACCTTAGCGGTGCGCCTGTCGAGCTGAAGGTCGCCGCGTTCCGTACACCTCACGACAGCGCCGAGAGCGTCTGCTACACCTTCTCCGACCGGGAGAGCAAGATCGCCGTCTGCACAGACCTCGGACACGTCACGCCCGAGGTGCGCGAAAACCTCACCGGCTCGCGGTTCGTGCTTCTTGAAGCAAACTACGACCCGGAGATGATGACCCGCAACCTGCAATATCCCCCGGAGCTCAAACGCCGTATCCGCTCGGATAAAGGTCACCTCGCAAACGGGGACTGCGCGGCGTTCGCGCGGGATCTGGTAAGGTCGGGGACGGTCTCGATACTGCTCGGGCATCTCAGCCAGAACAACAACACCCCGGAGATAGCGCTGGACACGGTGGAGCGCGTCCTTGCGGCTTCCGGAGCGGTTCGCGGGAGAGACTATGTGCTGAATGCTGCGGCTGTGGTGGGCAACGGGAAGGCGATAGCGGTTTGAGCACGGGATTTGCTTTTTCGGACGACAACAAGCGCTACCACACGCTTAGCTACCACAACCGGCACACCTACGGACGGCGCGTGTGTAAGGCGGTAATCGACGCGGGGTTCACCTGTCCGAACATCGACGGTACCAAGGGCACGGGCGGCTGTGCCTTTTGCAGCGGCGGAAGCGGTTATTTCACCGCTGACCCCGCTGTTCCTGTTTCCGAGCAATTCAGGCGCGAAAAGGAGAGGATACTTCGCAAGTACCCCGACGCTCTTGTGATAGCCTACTTTCAGGCGCACACGAACACCTACGCAGAGCTGAGCACGCTCAAAGCGCTTTACTCCGAGGCAATAAGCGCCGGTGCCGACGGGATCTCCATAGCGACAAGAACGGACTGCATAAATGAGGAAAGTGCGGAGCTTATACGCTCCCTCGGAGTTCCCGCGACAGTCGAGCTCGGTCTCCAGTCGATACACGACCGCACCACCGAGAGAATGAACTGTCACCACAGCAGCTCTGATTTCCTGAACGCGATGAGACTGCTTAAGGAGTACGGAATACGCACCTGTGTGCATCTCATAGACGGGCTGCCCGGCGAGACCCACGAAATGATGTGTGAGACTGCCGAGGCGGTAGGGAAGCAGCGTCCGGATGCGGTGAAGATACAGCTTCTCCACGTCATAAAAGGAACACCGCTCCACGAAATGTTCCTGCGCGGTGAATATATCCCCATGACCCGGGAGAGCTACATAGACACGGTCGTCCGACAGCTCGGCTATCTCCCGCCCGAAACGGTGATCGAGCGGGTCACCGGCGACGGCGATAAACGTACCCTCGTCGCCCCTATGTGGAGCACGGACAAGATCGCCGTTCTCGGCGGGATAGACAGGAGAATGAAGGAGCTCGACGTCTATCAGGGAGACTCCTGTTCACAGAAAGCATAATAAAACGACCGCTGTGGGGGAACTACAGCGGTCGCGGTTTTATCGGAAATTTCTTAATTTCACTGCATCGTGCAGTCGGACGTTGTAAGCAGGGAACTAACATATCACTCCGCCGCCGAGAACCGTGTCTCCGTCGTAGAAGACTACCCGCTGTCCCGGGGTTATCGCGCGCTGCGGGGTATCGAACTCAACTCTGACAGTGCCGTCGTCAAGCGGGTAAACTGTACACGGCTGCTCTCTCATGCGGTAACGCGTTTTCGCTTTGCATGAAAACGGCGCTTCGGGGCGCTCAAACGCTATCCAGTTGAGGTCGCTCGCGGTGAGAACGCCGCTGAGAAGCTCCCGGTCGTCTCCGACAAGGAGAGTGTTTGATGCGGTGTCCTTTCCCGTAACGTACATGGGCTTCCCGAAAGCTATTCCTAACCCCTTGCGCTGTCCTATCGTGTAGTTTATAAGTCCCTCGTGCCGACCCCAGACCTTTCCGGAGCTGTCGGCAACGTCTCCGGGCGGGTACTCTCTTCCGGTAGTCCGGCGGATGAACGCCGCGTAGTCACCGTCCGGCACGAAACAGATGTCCTGACTGTCGGATTTGTGTGCGTTCACAAGTCCGTTCCTCTCCGCGAACTCCCGCACCTCCGACTTGCTCATGTTGCCGAGCGGGAACAGCGTGTGTGCAAGCTGTTCCTGTGTGAGGTCGTAGAGAACGTAGGACTGATCCTTGTCATTCTCGGCTCCGTCGGAAAGCGCCTTTTTCAGCAGCCACCTCCCGCTAACCGGGTCCTGCTCGATACGCGCGTAATGCCCGGTCGAGATGTAGTCGCAGCCGAGTTCCCGCGCCCTGTCAAGCAACGCTGCAAATTTGATGTACCTGTTGCAGTCTATACACGGGTTCGGGGTCATCCCACGCTCGTAGAACGAGATGAACCGGTCGATGACATTCTCGCGGAACAGATCTTTCATGTTGTAAACATAGTGCATTACATCGAAGCGGGAAGCCACCTCCCGCGCATCGTCAATGTCGCTCAGCGAGCAGCAGGTCTTCTGCCCCGCGACTTCAAACTCACCGTCGTGGAGTTTGAGCGTCACGCCTATCACATCATATTTATCTTTCAGCATCACAAGCGCCGCAGAGCTGTCGACTCCGCCGCTCATAGCGACCATTACCTTATTCATGCTTTACCGTCCTTGTCTTCATTCTTCCGTATCTGCTCATCAAGCACCTGCGGGAAGGTCTTATTCTCCGGCTCACTTCCCGTAGGCGGCTCTGAGGGCTTATCGCCGCCGTGCTTCTTATGGTACCGGTCGAGCAGCACCAGCACTCCGTATATCAGCGCGAGAGTACCGATTATCATCAGCGCCGAGCTTACGACTCCGCCGAGACCTTCCCCGGCGGGCATATTCCCCAATGACATAAGCGTAGTTCCCATATATCCACCCTTTTTATAATTGATAATTGTCAATTGTCAATTCTTATCACGCATATTATTTTACTATTTTTGCGTAAGAATGTCAATTACAAGTTGATTTTTTTTTTAGTTTGTGGTATAATAAATTATTGATGTGCAGGAGACGGCAACTCCGGAGGGCATTTATATGGACATAACGGTTATTTCCGATACACACGGCGACTTTGAGACCCTGTATGAAATAGTCAGCAGGAATGAAGCTTCCGATCTGTTCATACATCTCGGAGACGGTGAACAAGAGTTTGCCGATGTTCGCTCTGCCTTCTACACCAAGGCGTTTTTGTTCGTTAAGGGCAACAACGACTGGGACGATCACCCGCAGAACATCGTCACCGAGCTCGGCGGAGTTCGGTTCTATATGTGCCACGGACACCGCTTTCCGCGCGCGCAGTTAAGCGACTTCCTCTCCGCCACCGCAGTCGCCAATGAGTGCAGGGTAGCGCTGTTCGGGCATACCCATGTAGCCGTGAACGAGAATGTGAACGGGGTGCTTTTGTTCAACCCGGGAAGCACCACTCTTCCTCGCGGCGGCGTTCCGCCCACATACGGACGGATAACGATCGACTCCGACGGCAATGTGAATGCCGTTCATATACCTATCGACTTCTGAAAGGAATGAGACAAATTGGACAATCTAAACAGACACAGGATCGCCGAGGATGTGTACTTCACGTCTGTGACAGACGATAAATTCAAGGTGAACAGGATAAGCGCCGTGTTCATATCCGGACTTTCCGAGAACGCTTCTGCGAATGCCGTTATACCGAGGATACTTTCCAAATGCAACGAAAACCTCAATACCATGGCAAAGCTCAACCGCAGGCTGTACGAGCTGTACTCCATGGATATAACATGGTCTGTGCGCGCGGACGCGGACTACCAGATCTGCGACCTGAGCGCAACATTCCTCGACAACCGGTTTGCTCTGAACGGCGAGGATATACTCCACGAGGCGGTGACGATACTGCTCGACTGCATTTTCAAGCCGTACTTCGAGGGGGGCTTCTTCCCCGAAAAGAGCCTTGAGATCGAGAAGCAGAACCAGATCGACGACAACGACGC
>JAFZOA010000058.1 GCA_017550775.1 Ruminiclostridium sp.
ATCGGTGTCGACCCGCATCTGCTTTGCGGGAGAGATGATAATCCTCATTCTTCTCCCACCTTTCTGATCGGATGCCGGATAACGGTTTTCAGCTTTTCGGGAGCGACCTTTCGCGCATCGCTGAGATAGATCTCGTGGTGCATCCGCTTGTCCATGATGTCGAGAGCGTATCCCTGCGCTTCCATATATTCGTGCATGAGCTTGACGGTGGCGGGCTCGTCATCATATGAGCCGATGTGCATACACTGCACACACGAGCCCTCGTCGTATGTGAACCATTCAACCTTGGAAAAATCTGTTTTCTTTTTCCTCGCTGCTTCTTCAATAGCCCAGTCGAAATCCGCTTTCGTCACGAAATCCGGCAGACGAATAACGGAGATCCACCGGAAGTTCTCTTTATGCGTGTAGTCAACGCCCTGTACACCGTCCTGCCACCAGAAGCCCTCGAGCGGAGGTACGACATAATCAAAATAGCCGTCGATCTGATGATCGCCTTTCTTGCTCATTTTGATCGTGAATGCTATGCCATACAGCAAACCGATCGCCTGCTTATATTCTCCGTCCTCCGCGTTGGGATCGCCCTGTCCGCGCACCGCTATATAGTTCATCGACGGCACGGTCACGATGGACGGCTTATTCTTCGGTATATAAAATTCTTTGTATTCTTTCTTATAGTCAAACGCCATGACTTACTCCTCCGTCAGCACCGTATCAAAAGCGAACGGAAAAGTCTTGACGGTTTTTTCGTTGAAATCGATCTTGTACCCTGTGCCGTCTTTATGGAAAAAACCTGCGGTCGGGTTGATCCTGATGTAGCATAGTTTTTCATCGGATTCGTCATTGTGCTTGAAATACCACGGCTCAAAGACTTGTATCAGCTTGCTTCTGATCTCAGCATTCCCGGGATCGAGCGGATGACCGATAACGATCGCCTGACCGCTGAATGCGTGCATCCGCCGACTGCACAGAGACACATTTGGATTGTCGGCGATCTCTGCCGCCTTCTGCGACAGCTTGTAGGTCACGATATAAAAACTATCGCCGTCGAAATAAGTATCAACGAATCGCGAGGACGGGATATTATCTCTGCACGTCGACAGCGCAAACTGATAATCCCTGCCGAATTGTTCCCTCATCACTTTGATAGCAATTTCAAAATCTGACATATCATTCCTCCACAATGATTGCACGGGCGTCTACACTACCCGCTCTCTCTTGCTCTATTGCTTTATATTCCTCTGATGAAAAGCAGGCGTTAAATCTATCACGATTCGGGAAACGGATTATAATAACTCTCTGCGGTTGTCTCCGCTCGCTGAGCGAAGTCACGTTTTCCGTTCTCAAAAGATACTCTCCGCCGTAACTTTCCACAATGGGCTTGACCTTTGAAATATAATCGTCATACTGTCCTCTGCCGAGTTCCTCGTCAATATATGTATCAATCAGAAAATAACAGCTCATAATCTTTCCTCTCTCAGACAGGCTATTGTCCGCGCAAACAGCGGATTCTCTTTAAGCATCGGCATTTTCAGATAGTCACAAACGCGATTCACCAAGTCCGCAATATCCTCGCCATTGTCACATCGTTTGACAGCGGTTTTCAGATTGTTTATAAGTTCTTCCGCTTTATGCAGCTTCATTTTCATGGTTTCATAGTCGTAGGCTTTATCCCAAGCGGGATAATAGGTTTTGACGTTCGGTATTTGACGAATGGTTTTCAGAGTATTTCGTGTCGCTGCTTCGTTGATAAAAATCGTAATGTCGCCTTTTACAGGGACAGCGTCACCGATAAACATTACGTTGCCCACAAGATAAGAAAGATGCCCGGCGGAATGTCCGGCTGTTGCGATCGCCTTGATTTGCAAACCCTGCTCCAATTCAACGGTATTTCCGTCTTTGAGAATTCCGTCAACATGCGCGGATTTGCCTGCCAAATGATAAAAGTTCGGGATAGGTCTTTCTTTGAATTGCAAATCTATATCCTCAATCCAGCGCTTTTCTCCCTCGCTTGCGTAAACCTTGCAGTTGCTATTTTCCTGCCACCAAGCGGCGGAGCCGATATGGTCGGGGTGAGCGTGCGTCAGGAATACGCCTTTGACATCAAACGGCTTCCGTCCGATGTTTTCAAGATAGGCAATAATCTGCTTTTCACAGCCGAAAACGCCTGAATCAATCATATAACAGTGCTCCGCTTCGATGATATAGACATAAACAAAACGCTTGATGTTTTCCGTGACATTAAAGTCAACTTTTAATTGATGAACTTTCATGCTCTACATCCTTGCTTTCATTATATTTGCTGTCGGTAAT
>JAFZOA010000653.1 GCA_017550775.1 Ruminiclostridium sp.
GATGATCTCGTTCAGATCGCTCGCGAGTGTTTCCATTGTAACTTCTTCTTTGTTTGCTTCTTTGCTTCCGCTGTGACCTCTGTGATCGTAGATAATGAACCGTGCCTTGTCTTTCAGCATTCCGACAGGAGCGGAATAAATGTCATGACTGCTTGTCCAGCAGTGCATAATTATAACCGGCTGACCGCTGCCGGAATCCTCGTAGTACAGTTTCATGCCGTTTTTCAGTTCAAAGTCGCTCATAATCTTGTTTCCCCAAATTTCCGATTTAGTTGATTTTGTTTATGCTTCCAGGCTTTTTTAGTATATCATTTTTCCGGTGATATGTCAACTCTGATAAGGGTACCTCTAAAAACCGCTTTGAAAAGAGAAAATGTAACTGCCGAAATATCTGTCGGGCGAATCTCGCCGGACATCGAGAGCGTGCGTGACAGCTCGATCGTCATCTGCTCGGCAAAAAATGCCTGCTGAGCCGCATCAACAAAGGGTTTCAGCTCTTTGTCAAGGTCGGCGTTAAATCTTGTGCACATAACATCACTTCATTTCATAATTTCAATGCGGTGAATGTACCGGATAAGATAGATCCGCTCGGTGTATGGAACAGTCTTGATGACGCAGCGTGATACCAGTGTACATAGAATTTATGAAATCGACGAAGTTCGGCATCAGAAAGCTCCATGTGTTTTATGCACAAACAGTTACCTCCGGATTTGTGCGTTTATACAAACTTTCAGAAAATACCCATAAATCAAACGATTTGCTTCACTTTTGCATCGCTTTATATGCTATTATAAGAGATATCAGTAATCAAGGAGTATAAATATATGATATCCCTATCCGTAGATGACAGGCTCGCGGCGGCGCGGGCAATAACAGATATAATGAGCCACATTGACCCCGAGGGTACGCACGAGGAAGAAAAAGACCCGGTCAGAGCCCTTGAAAAGGTCATTACACTGCACCCGGACATCGTGTGGCTGGATATAGAAATGGCGGGAATGAACGGTCTGGAGCTTGCGGCTCAGATCAAGAAACAATCGCCGTTCACGAATATAGTGTTTGTAAGCGGTCACCCCGAGTACGCAATGGACGGCTTTTCGCTCCATGTCAGCGGATTTCTCGTAAAGCCGGTGACGGAAGCAAAGATACTCAACGAGATAGTCAATCTCCGCAGACCCGTGCTCTTCAACAACAATGCGTTTATAAGAGTGCAGTGCTTCGGTAATTTCGAGGTGCTTGACCGCTCGGGAAAGCCTCTGCATTTTTCCCGCACCATGAGCAAGGAAGCGTTCGCGTATCTGATAAACAAACGCGGTACAGGCGTATCTGTAGCGGAGCTCTGCGCTGTGCTGTGGGAGGACAGATGTGCGGACGCAGGCATAAAAGCCCAGTGCCGCTCGGTACTTCGGGGGCTGAAAATGGATCTGAAAGCAGTCGGAGCGGAAAGCGTGCTGATAAAGGAATGGAATGCGTGGAGCGTTAACACGGCGGCGATAAACTGCGATTACTACAATTTCCTTCAGGGCGACTCCTATGCGGTGAACTCGTTCCGTGGAGAATTCATGTCGCAGTATTCGTGGGCTGAAATGACTATCGGCTCGATAGTGAATACTACATCGGATTACTTTGAAGTCCCGGACGATTGGGGGAATGACGATGAGAGTGAGTAAACGAGCTCTGCGAACTCTTCCCGGAATGCTGCTGCTCGAAATGCTCACACAGGTCATTACGCTCGCTTTTATCGGTATCGGCGCGCTTATCAAGGCGACCGGCAGTTCTGCGGCGGCCGATGTGACAGTGTTAGCTTCGGGCCTTGTTCTTCTTGCGATATGGATGACGGGTGCGGTATGCCTTTACGGGATAATGGATCTGTCGAAATACTTCCGTTATTCATGGTATCTGCACATAGTCTATTTCGTGATAAAGGCAGTAGTGCTGGTGCTCGACGGCATATCCGCCGTCATGGGTGAGGGCATTTCTCAGGAAACGCTGAACCTTTTCGGTGCCGCCGCGGACTTCCTTTCATCGGTGCGCGAGCTTTCCGGCATAGCTGCACAGTGCCTTGTCATGCTCGGATTCCGGACGCTGCTTGAAAAGCTCGGCGAACGCGATTTCGGCAGGAAATGCCGGAAATATGTTCACATCTTCCTGATAGTTGGGATTCTGTTCTTCCTGAATAATATCACCGGGCTTGTGATACAGCTGCTTATACCTGCACCGGCCGATCAGCCCGCCGTGGAATATCTTCCGGTGCTTGTCATTTACGCGATACTGAACATATTCACAACCGCGGTCAGCATACCCGCGTTCCTTACGGCGAGAAAGTCCTGCAAAACGATATACGGCACACTCAGGAAAGCGCAGGTGGAGTAAATGGAACAATTCATATACGGCGACATACTCTCGGCGCTTATTCTTGTCCTGCTTGCGGCAACGCTTGTTATCAAGGATCGCGAGAACCGGACTGTCTCATTCTTTATCCCGGGCGTTCTTGTCGCGCTGTTTTGCACAGCGTTCTCGATCTATTGCAATACGGTACTTCCGGCAGAGCTTCGGAAAGGCACAGATCCCGCTCTCGCGGAGATCGAGCCGTGTATTCTGATGTTCGTAAAGCTCTGTGAGGCGTTCTCGTTATCATTCTTCTGCCTGTTCCTGAAAACGGCGCTGTACAGGAACTCGCACTCCGGGGATAAGCTGTTTACCGTGCTCTCGTTTGTATGCGTTCCACTTACAATTATTGCCGCATTTCTGCCGGTACGGGATCACGCTTACGCTGTGGTATTCCTGCTCCAGACTGTGCTGTTCATACTTGCTGTAATGTTTTCCGGAGCCGAACGCAACGTCCGCGCATGGTTCATCACTGCCGGAGCGATATACGCCGTCACCTGCATTATCCGAGCCGTAAGTCCGGAGACCGATCTCGGCAGCATAGGTTTAATGCTGCTGTATCTTACGGTATTCATAGGCTATGAAGTCCGGCTCAAAAACGATATGCTGAAACGGGAACTTGATCTCTCGGAGGCGAATAATGCGCTGCTCATGCGGCAGATATCACCGCACTTTATCTTCAACTCGTTACAGGTCATAACCGGGCTCTGCGACAGCGAACCGGACAAGGTAAAGCCCGCTCTCACGCATTTCTCGGAATACCTGCGCGGCAACCTCGAATCTATCACGACGAACGAGCTGATACCGTTCACGAAGGAGCTTGCCCACACCAAGGAATACCTCGCCCTCGAACAGTACGGCGACGGCAGGGATTTCACGGTGGAGTATGACCTTGAAGTGACCGGGTTCATGCTCCCGCCTCTGGTAATGCAGCCCATTGTCGAGAACGCGGTACACTACGGCATCGGCACCCGCACACAGGGCGGGCATATCGTGATAGAGACCTCGGACACGCCGTTTGCGACGCTGATACGGGTTAAGGACGACGGCACGGGTAAAAGCACGATCACCGAGCAGCAGAAGACCCGTCAGAGCGTCGGTATGCAGAATGTCCGTGCGCGGCTCAAAGCGCTGTGCGGCGGTGATCTGATATTCGAGAGCTCGGACAAGGGAACAACGGTAACTATCACCATACCGAAAACCGACACCGATAATGTCGGGAGACAAAATCACGGCCGAAATCAATGAAATTTAACAACTTTGTATGAATAACCAAAGCAAGTTCTGAAAACCTTGTGCATATTGCATAAGGTTTTTGCCTTTTCAGGGCGAAATAGGGCGAACTTGGTGTGATATAATATAAAAAAGGACCGGGAAACGGTCAACCAAAAGGAGGAATCACTATGACGCTTGAAGAATTCAGAAAGAAGCTTGACGGGGACGAGGCGTTCCGCGCAGAAGTCGAAGCGAAAGCAAAGGCACTCAAAGAGCTGAACCCGGATAAGAGTGACCCTGAGATCGACCGTATGTTCTCCGCAGAGTACGGTGTAGAGATCTCCTCGGGCAAGGAGATCAATGATGACGATATGGATGCTGTTGCGGGGGGCGTATTGTTTGCCGGTGAATTAGCAACAGACGGCCATGAACTGAATTGCATATTAACTTTCTATTGGGGCAAAGCGAATGCGAGCTGGAGGACCAGGGTCTGTCAGGACTGCAAGGTGAACCTGGAAAGGACTGATTGGCTTACATCGGACAGATTTCTGTGTCCCAAATGCAATACTCTTTACTGGTGGCTGGCTTCTGCGAAGAAGTCTTAGTATAAATAAATCATAGCAAGGAGGAATCACTATGACACTTGAAGAATTCAGAAAGAAGCTTGACGGGGACGAGGCGTTCCGCACAGAGGTCGAAACAAAAGCAAAGGCGCTCAAAGAGCAGAACCCGGACAAGGGTGACCACGAGCGTGAGAAGATGCTGTGCGCTGAGTATGGAGTAGCAATGCCCGCAGGAACAGAGATCAACGACGATGATATGGATGCTGTTGCGGGCGGAAAAGATGCGGCTAACGGTCACGAGATCGGCTGTTTTTGTTGGTTTACCTGGTATATAAACGAAGGTGAAGCAGGGTATAAAAGTGGCGTATGCGTAAGATGCAACAGTCCATTGGAGAAGAAGTTTGACCATGGTGACAACGAAGTAAGAAGATGCTTGACTTGCGGCATTTGGTATATTAAGCAGCCAAATGGCAGTTTTAGGTTGGGTTGATTCTGAACCTGAGTAATCAATAAGCCAAGGCATTCCGTGCGTTGCTTTTGAACGGACAGGTATAGAATATGTATATCAGATTATCGGATAATGCACTGCAAAGGAGGAATCACTATGATGACAATGGAAGAATTCAGAAAAAAGCATGACGAGGCATTCCGTGCGTTGCTTTTGAACGGACAGGTATAGAATATGTATATCAGATTATCGGATAATGCGCTGCTGCGCGGCTGGCTCGATATGACTCGAACCGTCGTCGGACGCACACCTCTGCCCGACACGAGTGCGGAGGGCGGGCTCAGGCTGCGTTATCACTACGAACAGCGCCCGCTGAAATTCACGCGGGAGGAGTATCAGTTCGTCAAGCGCCTTGACGGGCAGACCGATTTCCCGGCGCTTGACGAAGCCGAACAGGCTGTGCTTGAAAAGCTGATGCAGCATGGCTTTGTGCAGATCTCGGAAAGCCCTCTGCCGCCGCTTTCCTACGAGCAGCTGTACTTGGGCTATAAAACGCTGCATCTGCGCTCCTGCACATGGTCGGTTACGGGCAAGTGCAATTACCGCTGCAAGCACTGCATACTCTCCGCCCCGGATGGAAAGCACCCGCAGCTCAGCCTTGACCGGTGTCGGGAGCTTGTGCGGCAGATCGCAGACTGCGGCGTTCACAGCGTCATACTGACGGGCGGAGAGCCCCTGCTGCGCCCGGATTTTCCGGAGATCGTGGATATGCTCACGGAGCGTGACATCTGCATCAAAACGATCATGTCCAACGGCAGATTTGTGACGGACGCGCTGCTCGATCATCTCGGAATGCGCGGACAGCACCCGTCCTTCCAGATCAGCTTTGACGGCACGAACGGCGGCCACGACTGGCTGCGCGGAGTTGAGGGCGCGGAGCAGGACGCGATAAGAGCGATAAAGTTGCTGATAAGCCGCGGGTTCTATGTCACGGCTTCGATGTGTATGCACAAGGGCAACGCCGCTACGCTGCGCGATACGGCAAAGCTCATGGGCGGGCTCGGTGTCGAGCAATTTTCCGTCGGAGCGCCGCAGAAGCTCGGACTGTGGAGCGACCGCTCGGTGGAGCTGGGGCTGAGCGCTGAGGAACAGCGCGATGTCTGCCTTTCGTATATCCCGCAGTATTTCGAGGACGGAAGCCCCGTGTCGATAGCGCTGAACGGCCTTTTCGTCTGCGGAAAGCACGGTACGGCATACAGGGTTGAGATCGAACGGGAGTTTGAAACGGTGGAGGAACTGAGCGGCGTTCTGATCTGTTCGTCTGCGCGGAACAATCCGTATATCTCCGCAGAGGGGCAGCTCATGCCCTGTCTCGGCTACGCGGCGGGCAGCTTTGCGGACGAATTTCCGAGCTTGTTTGACAAGCCGCTGAACGAGACGCTCACGGATTCGCTGACCTGCGATATTCTCTGCACCCGCTTTGAGAAGTATCTCGAACGTAATGAGAAATGCCGCACCTGTCCGAAGCTGCTGAAATGCGCCGGAGGCTGCCGGGCCTGCGGACTTGCGGGCGGCGGCGATCATCTGTGCATTGACGAGGCTGTCTGCGCACTTCATCTGAGCGGCAGTGCCGATATGGTCAGAGAGACCGCCGACCGTGCGATCGAGCGGCTCGGACTTGAAAAAGGCGTACAGGGCGAAATACCCCGTGCATTTGCTGTGGAGAACTGAATAATATGATATCGGGTCAGGCTTATTGTGCAAACCGCTGCATAGTAAGCCTGATTTTTGTGCAAATGGCAGATTTTTTCAAAAACGGCTCAAAAACCCCATGATTTGCTTCACTTTTGCATCGCCCTGTTTGTTATGATATTATATTATAGTACCCGATAAAGGGGTGAGACCTATAAAAATACTTATCACAGACACCGACGAGACAGCGCGCAGAAAGCTGTCGGAGCTTGTCGCGGGACTGTCTCCGGGCGCGGAGATCATAACGCTTGCGGGCGTTGACGGATTTCAGACTTCCGTTGCCGGGACCGTATGGGATATCGCGTTTCTTGAGACCGAGATCGGAGAACATTCCGGCATAGCTCTCGCACTGGAGATAAAGAAGCATTCTCCGCGCTGCAACATCATATTCGTGACCTCGTTCCCGCAGCACAGCCTTGAAGCGTTCAGAGCGAGACCGAGCGGGTTTGTGCTGAAACCGTTCGGTGAGGACGATATCCGTCACGAGCTCGACGATCTGCGCTATCCGGTTGACGGGGCGCAGGAGGTGCGGAAAACGCTGCGCGTGGTGACCTTCGGCAGCTTCGCGGTATATGCGGGCGAGGCTCCGCTGAAATTCTCGCGGACGCTCTCAAAGGAGATATTCGCCTATCTTATCGACCAGTGCGGCTATCCCGTGACAAGCCGCGATATTGCCGCCGATGTGCTCGGCGAGACGGCTTTCGATCCGAACATATCAAAGCGCGTATCAAAGGCTGTCGGCTATCTGCTGTCCGACCTGCAGAAAGCAGGCGCGGACGATGTGATAGACAAACAGAACCGTCAGATACGGGTCAACAGGCACCGTCTGTCCTGCGATCTTTACGACGCGCTCGACGGAAACGCAGATGCGCTTGCCGGATATGACGGTAATTACATGATAGAATACTCATGGTCAGAGACAAGTTTTGCTATGGGTCTGCTGGGTGAAAAAACAGGCTCAGGGAAACTTTTTTGAAAAAATTGTATGAATAGACAAACGGAAATGCTGAAATCCTGTGCAATTTGCACAGGATTTTCGCCTTTTCAGGGCGAAATAGGGCGAAATTGGTGTGGTATAATGTAGCTATACAATAAATAGACGGAGGTAAATCCGATGAGTGAAGAAAAAACAACAAAGTCTCCGGTTTCGGGTACCGAACTGGATGATGAAGCAATGGACGCGGTTGCGGGCGGTTTTGATTATCTCCCCGACGGCGACAGAGACGATTACTGGAGACCGGGTGAGACATTCGCCGTGACCGCATTCTGCAATCGGTGCGGGTGCGAGATCACAAACTGGAGAGCGACGATGGAGATCTATGGAAAAGTAGCAGTCTGCAATCACGGTTCTTCGATGGAGAGCAGTCATTACAGACGTTTCATCAAGAGCAACGGCGTGACGATCGAACCGTTCAACGGACGGCTGCTGGGCTGCTGATAAACGAAAACACCTGAAATCATACAAAGGAGGAATCTGCTATGCTGAATGACGAAATCAGGAAGCTCACAGACCGGCTCAAAGACAAGCTCCTGCTTGCGGAGAGCGCAGACGAGATCAAGAATATCATCGCAAAAGCGGGCGGCGAGATCACAGCCGAGGACGCGGAGAAACTACTTGCGGAGATCAAGCAGAGCAAGCCTGCTTCCGGCGTGGATATCGACGACGACGAAATGGACGCGGTAGCAGGCGGCAGAGACTGGCAGAAAGAAGGATGTGCCGCGACCTGTGAACCGTCCAGCAATTGCTGGGGCACCGACTACTGCCGGTGGGTAGGTGTGAACTATTCCAATTTCTGGACAACCTGCCCCGATGGCTCGCCGCATAATATGGTGTTTTGGGAGGATGATTTTATGGGGACAAATCCGATCAAGAGATACAAATGCTCAAAATGCGGCTTTACAAAAATTGAATAAATCTATTAGTAAGCACCAACGGAGTTTGAACAAACAACAAGGAGGATTTTAGGATGAACGAAGCAACTAAGAAAGCGCTTACGGAGCAGAAGGATAAGCTCCTGCTCGCAGAGAGCGCAGACGAGATCAAGGATATCGTCACAAAGGCGGGCGGCGAAATCGCAGCCGAGGACGCGGAGAAAATACTTGCGGAGATCAGGAGAGACAATGCCGCTTCCGGCACAGACATCGACGACGATGAAATGGACGCTGTCGCGGGCGGTTGGTCTTTCCCGTGGATCGACGGTAAGGCAACAGACGGAAAGGACATAGGATGTTGGATGAGTGATTATCAAAACAAAAACGACGCAGGCTACGCTACAAACACCTGCCAGGATTGTAAAGTGACTTTGAGAGATAAAGCGTTACACGAGAAGGAATGTCCCGTATGTCACAAAATCTATGAGTACTTCATTCCGGCATCGTAAGGCGCAGCACAATATGACCGTCAGGTCAGCACAGTAAATCCGATAAACGGAGCTCACAGAGCTCTTAAATAATAATTCAATCTATCAGGAGGAAAAACCATGAACGAACAGACAATTAAGATCGTAGAGCAGCTCAAAGACAAATTGGAACTTGCGGAAAGCGCCGACCAGATCAAGGAAATAATCGCAAAGGAGGGCGGCGAGGTATCCGACGAGATCGCAGAGAAAATGTTCGCACGGATCAAAGAGAAGAATGCCGCTTCCGGCACAGACATCGACGATGACGAAATGGACGCTGTCGCGGGTGGAGCTTCAAACACTTGCACCTACTGGAGTATTTGTGACCGTTATTTTCTCGCATAATTATTTATCGGAGACAATTGTTCCCGCGGGCAGGAAAACGCTTCTGCCCTCAGACTTACTTTAAACTTTTAGGCGGATACCCATAAGAGGTGAAGCATGAAATACATTATTTCCGAAAATTACAGTCTGCGCGGGTGGAAGAAGCTCCCCTACGGACTGCAGAATC
>JAFZOA010000654.1 GCA_017550775.1 Ruminiclostridium sp.
GCGATCGTGCGCTGCCACGCCGCCGCAAGCGCGGGCTCGGACGCGCTTTCGCGCACCGGCTCGCGGCCGAAGTCCGCGAGGTCGCCGCCCGGCTCGCCCGCCTTGTCCGCCGGCACCGGCGCCGCGAAACGGACGGTTCCGAACGCCGGGAACGACTGCCGCAGCGGCGGGAGCGTCCCGGGCGTGAGGTTGTGCCAGTCGTCGATGTCGTTCGGCGCCGCGCGGAAGCACGTCTTCAGGCCGTTCGCGACGGCGGGCGCCCAGCCGTCGCCCTCGCCGGTCTCGTAGCTGCAGTCGTCGACGCGGCCGTCGAGGCGCGTGCGGGCGCCGACGGCGAGGTAGGCGCCCTGCACCTGGTCGTAGGGGTTGTAGAACGAATAGCCCGCGAGAGGCCGCGTCTCCCACGTGTCCGGGACGGTGTCGAGGAGCTCGTCGAACGGCGCGACCGCGTGCAGAAGGAACCCGGGGCGGTCGGCCGTCGCGTGGCCGGCGTGCTGCAGCGACGTGCCGCGGCCCGTCCACCAGACGCGCGCGGCGATCACGTGGTCGCCGGGCTGCAGTCGAACCGTGTAGGTTTCGTAGAACCAGCTGTTGTGCAGGCCGCGCTCGCTGCCGAAGCCGGCCCAGACGCCGTCGACCCACAGGTCGTAGCGCTGGTCGGCCGTGACCTGCAGGACGATCTCGGCGGCCTTGTCGAGGCGGAAGAGGCGGCGGAACGCCCAGACGCCGGGCTTCGCGCCCTCGTCGCCCGCGGCGCGGATCCAGCGCGCGCGCCAGGTGGGGCTTCCCCAGACGAACTTCGAGAAATCGCAGTCGAGGTCGCGCGCGGCGAAGGAGCGCTCGACGCTCGTCGTCGTGTGGGAGTCCATGGAGAAGCGGATCGGCGCGCCGCCGTCGGTGTTCGTGTCGTTCATGGGGCGCGATTCTACCAGACCCGGCGGCGGCAATCAATCGCCGCGCGGCCGGCCGGGGACAGCAATCTCCCGACAGGTGGTCTGCGGGACGCAGGCACCAGAGGCGGAGCGGGGTTGCGGCCATTTGGGTCCCGACCGAGTCTCTTTCGTTCCACAAATATGTGATGATTCGCGATTAAAACCCCTGTTTTCCGGGGCTTTCCGTTCAAATTGCGGAATCATCATCACAAATTCAGCGACCCCTTGCGCCGCGCACGAACGCCGTGCTATGGTTATTTCCGAGGATTGCCACCCCCTGCATCGGAGGGTCTCCACCGAAAAGGAATTCCCATGAAAACCATTCATCCGACCTCTTCTTTGCTCCATGCTTCGGTACTGGCATTCGTCCTTGCCGTCTCCGCCCGCGCCACGGGCGTCGCCGCCCTCGGAGACATCGCCTGCGGCATTTACACCAACGCGGCGACGACCGGAATCCCGTCGGTTGACAGCTGGTGGCTGGACGATCTCCTCCACGTTGGCTGGGGGTCGCACACGCCGACCTGGTGGACGGACTACGGCGTCACGAAGCCCAACGCATCCGCCGCGCCGGACGCGGCCGCTACAACGGGGCAGCTCAAATGGTGCGTCCGCCAGACGGCGGAGCTTCTCGACGACGTCGCAACGAACGTCGGAGGCGCCGGCTACTGGCTTTCCTGGACGGCGGCCTGCCTGCCCCTCGGCGACAACGACGAAGCCGTCGTCGTCGCCGATTTCGCCGATTGGGTCGCCCCTGTCATCGACCGCGTTCAGCAGCTCGAGATCGACAGCATGTACACTCCGTCGGAATTGTTCTCCATCTCCTCTCTCTTCGACTACGGCAGCCATTCCAACGACCTTGTCTCCCTCGCCCAGCTCAAGAGCGTCTTTAACTTCGATCCGAACATCGACTCCTACATGGACGGAATCCCCGACTGGTGGCAGCGCTACTACGGGCTGATCTCGTGGAGCGACTTCGGAACATGCGAAGATCCCGAGGCCGATTTCGATCGGGACGGTCTTTCCGACCGGGACGAATGGCTCGTGGGGTCCGATCCGACGCGTCGCGACACGGACGGAGACGGGCTGGTCGACGGCGTCGACCCCGATCCGGCCGTCTGGACGCCCCTTGCGGATTCCAACGGCAACGGACTGCCCGACGCCTTCGAACTCCATTGGTTCGGCGCCCTCGACGCCGCCCGGACGCCCGCCACCGACATGGGCGACGGTTTCACGCTGGGCATGAAGATGGCCGCCGGACTCTGCCCGACCAATCCCGCCCCCGCGACCGACTACCCGGCCGACGGACTCTCCGCGCTCCGGCTCTGTCCCCGGTTCGGCATTTCCGCCACATCGGGGGAGGTCATCTGGGAGCGCACGTTCGATCTCGGCGTCGAGGACGGATGGTGCCACTTCTTCGTTTCCTCGTCGCCGGACCCGGTGTCCGACGGCTACGACGCCGATTATGGCGCCTGGTCCCTGGACGGACTTGCGCTCGAATGGGGTTGGTCCGCCGGCGGTTCCGGTAGCGCGTCATTCTCGCCCCAGGGGGCGCCGCTCCGCATTCCCGCCGCCGCCGGAACGGCTCCGGGGAATACGCGGCAGCTCACGCTCCGGCTCCGGATGGCGCGGACCGACTTCGTTTCGCTTCCGAAATCCCTTTATCTCCTGTCCTACACGCCGGCGATCGGATTTCTCGGCCTTCCGTCCGCGGTATTCGGCGACGCGCTCGTGTCCGCGACCGCGGCCGGGACCAATGTCGCGTTCTCCGTCGACTGGTCCGAATGCCCCGGGCCGGTCGTGCCGCCCGGCGACGGTTCGGACGAGTTTTTTTTCGACCGGTTCGGGGCGGCCTCGGTCGCCATCGACCGCGACGCGCTGACCCGGCTTTATGTCGATGTTGAAGCTCTCGATGAGCTTTTTGTCCGGTACATAGGAGAAGCTTACGTTCTCGGCGCGGATGCTTCCCCGGACGTCGGAAAGCACAACGGCGTCCTCCGGGTCGGGAGACTGTGACGGCTCCTCGATAAGCTCGAACAGTCTTGCCGCGCAGGCGAACGCGTTCTGGAGCTCGGTCACTACGCCGGATATCTCGTTGAAGGGCTTGGTGTACTGGTTCGCGTAGCTCAGAAAGCAGGACAGCTCGCCTACCGAGATACCGGAGCCCCGGTCGATCACCGCGAGAGCGCCGAATATCAGCACTGCCGCATATACAAGGCTGTTCACAAAGCGGGTACAAGGATTGGTGAGCGACGAGAAGAACGTCGCCCGGAGAGAGCATTTCTCCAGCCGTTCGTTGATCTCCTCGAACTTTTCGGTGCTCTCGTCCTCGCGGCAGAACGCCTTGACCGTCTTTTCGTTTCCTATGATCTCGTCGATCAGAGCTGTCTGCTCCCCGAGAGTCTCCGAGCGGAGCCGGAACATACTGTATGTGCGGGTAGATATGAACCGCGCCACGAGCAGCGATACCGGAGTCAGCACCACCACCGCAAGCGTTATCCACGCGTCAAGCATCAGCATGAACACGAGTGTGCCGAGAATGGTCACTACCCCGGTGAAAAGCTGAGAGAACCCGAGCAGAAGCCCGTCCGCGAACTGGTCGGCGTCCGAGATAACGCGACTCACTATATCTCCGGTGCTTCTTGTGTCAAGGTACGAAAGCGGGAGCTCCTCGATCTTGCGGAACGCGTCGCTCCGGATATCGCGCACCACGTCAAACGCGATACGATTGTTTATCACACCCATGAGCCACTGTAACAGAGCGGTCGCGCCGGCGACGATACCCGCTTGCAGCAGATATGCGGCTATCCCCGTGAGATCCACTCGGCCTTCCTCGATGATAAGGTCTATGGCGCGGCCGATGATTATGGGAATGTACAGCGCACCCGCGACGGTAAGCGCCGCAAGCAGCATTGAAAGCGCCACGAGCGGGATATACCTTTTTATATAGCGGAGCACCTTTACGAGAGTGCCTTTGTTCTTCATGCGGAAGCACCCCCTTCCCTGCGGAACTGGGAGTCGTAGATCTCTTTATACACGGGGCAGCTTTCAAGCAGCTCGGCGTGTGTTCCGATACCCACCGCCTGTCCGTCGTCAAGGACGACTATCTTGTCGGCGTGCATTATCGAGCTCGTGCGCTGAGACACGATGAATACGGTAGTACCGGTGAGGGAGCGCAGCGCCTTGCGGAGTGCCGCGTCCGTTGCGAGGTCGAGCGCCGAGGCGCTGTCGTCAAGTATCAGTATCTCCGGCTCGCCCACAAGCGCGCGGGCTATGGTGAGGCGCTGGCGCTGACCCCCGGAGAAGTTGGAGCCGCCCTGTTCTACTTTGCTGTCAAGTCCGTTAGCTTTCTTGTCTATCACGTCTCTTGCCTGCGCAATGTCGAGCGCGCGGTATATCGCCTCGTCCGACGCGTTTTCGTCGCGCCACCGCATATTCTCCCGTATCGTACCCTTGAACAGCACCGCCTTCTGCGGCACTACGCCTATCCGCTTTCGCAGAGCGTCGAGGCTGTAGTCCTTCGCGTTGATGCCATCGATGTAGATATCGCCGTCGGTCGGGTCGTAGAAGCGGGGGATAAGGTTCACGAGCGAGGATTTGCCCGAGCCGGTGCCGCCGATGATGCCGATGACCGAGCCTTTCCCGGCGGTGAAGCTGATGTTTTCGAGAGAGCTGTCACCCGCGTTTTTGTATTTCAGGGACACGCTTCGGAACTCCACGGCGTGCTTATACCCCGCGAAGCCGCTTTTCTCAGCTCCTTCCGTCATGCCCTCGCCGCTGTCGAATACGGACTGTATGCGCTTTCCGCAGGCTGCCGCTTTCGTAATGGTGATTATCAGTCCCGCAAGCTTTATCAGCTCGACAAGTATCTGCGACATATAGTTGTACAGCGCCACGACCTGTCCCTGTGTGAGCAGTCCCGCATCTACCCTTACAGCGCCTGTCCATATAAGCGCTATGATCGCGAGGTTGATGAGTGCGAAGGTGAGCGGGTTCATGAGCGCGGATATTCTTCCGGCGATGAGCTGCTGCTTTGTGAGCAGTTCGTTCTCCGCGCGGAACTTCTCAGTCTCGCTGTCCTCGATGCAGAACGCCCGGATAACTCTCGCGCCGGACAGGTTCTCACGGGTCCGCCCGAGCAGCTTGTCCAGCCCGGCGCGGACTTTCCCGTACAGCGGCATTCCCGCGAGCATAACGCCGAATACCGCGATCGTGAGCACCGGTATCGCGCCCGCGAAGATAAGCGCGGAGTGGGTGTCTATGGTGAAAGCCATTATCATCGCGCCGAACACGATGAACGGCGACCTCAGGAGCAGCCGCAGTGTCATGTTCACGCCGGTCTGCACCTGGTTCAGGTCGCTCGTCATGCGGGTGATGAGCGTAGATGTGCCGAGAGTGTCGATGTCGGTGTAGGACATGGTCTGAATGTGGCGGAAAAGCGCGTTCCCGACGGTCTTCGAGAAGCCGGTCGCGGCTTTGGCGGCGAAGAACTGGGCGGTTATCGAGAATGCGAGACCCGCTGCGCCGAGTCCCACAAGCACTGCGCACATCATGATGACGTAGCTTTTGTCGCCCTTTCCGATGCCGTTGTCGATCACCTCGGCGACCACAAGCGGCACAAACAGCTCAAGCACCGCTTCAATACACTTGAAAAGCGGTGCGAGCACGGTTTCTTTCTTATATCCGTTAAGGTATCTCAGTAGTTTTTTCATTATAGTGGAAGCAAACGCTCCTGACCCCTCCTTTCCGGAGACCCGGAAAAACTCTGAGACTGATTATACCATATTAATATAGACTTGTCAATTATGCAGCCCGATGTGCAGCGGCTGATATGCCTCCGGTCAATCAACGATCTGAATATCCTCACCGTAGTAGTGCCTCAGTATTTCCTCCGCGGAGCTCCCCTCCCCCGCCATTTCGTTCGCGCCGTACTGGCTAAGTCCTGCGCCGTGTCCGAAGCCGCGCGTCGTGAACGTGAAGATGTTGTCCGTGTATGTCACGGTGAACGCTGTCGAGCGCAGCCCCAGTATTCTCCACAGCTCGCCCCCCGAGAACCTGTTCTTCCCGATGTTCACCGAGATCACATACCCGTACTCGTCGGCGTTCATGTCCGTGAACCAGCGCGCCGGGTCCACCGGTACCTCGATCGAGCTGTCATATCGGGACAGCGCCGCGCGTATGTCCTCCGAGCGCAGTTCGTTGCTGCACTCATAGTTTATGTACCCGGTATCCCACCTGCTTTCGGCGCGGCGAAGGTAGGGCAGCTTCTGCCCCCAGACGTACTCCGACGGACAGGTCGCCCCCGCGCTCACGGAATGGTACACCGCGTAGATCGGCTTTCCGTCGTATGTCATGATGTGGGTGATGCCGTACCGGGCGGCGGCTTTCAGAGCGTCGGCGCAGCTCTGATACTGCACGCCGTAGGTCTCCTCACGCTGCTCCGGCGGCATATAGGGCTGGCAAAGCCGCTTGTCATCGGAGATATCCGCCCCGGCGGGTATCTTTCCGCTTCCGGCGAGCTCGTCCATAAGCCGCAGAGCGTATGTCGCGGACGCAGCCGCCTGCGCTTTCAGAGCCTCGGGGCGGTAGTCTATCGGTATCTGCGCGGCGAGACAGCCCTCGATGTACTCCCCGGCGGTGACTGTGACAGTCTCGTCCCGCTCGGTGAGGTACACCCGCACGGTGTCCGGGAATACCGGCGCGGTGACAGGCTCCGCCGGGTCGGAGCTGTGCTGTCCGAGCAGAGGGAGCGCGAATACGGCGGCCGCGAAAAATGCCAGAATAATGATAAAGTCCTTCATTTTGAACGCCTCCAAAAAATATTCAATCAATTATATTGACTTGAAGGCGAAAATATACTATAATATAGAATACGCTGCGGCATTATCTATCTCTGCGCGGCGGAAACCATTTCAAAGGACAGATACAGATGAATACAAGATCAAGCAAGCTGATACCGGTCGCTGCCGCTGCAGCCGCTGTGATATGCGGTGTGGTGCGGTTCTTTCAGATCGTAAGTCTCACAGATTACAGCACCGGGTTCTTCATCGACGGGGCCGGCTTCGGCGGGATACTCATATACATTCTCTTAGTCGGCATGATCGCCGCACTTGCCGCACTCGCCTTTGTTGGCAGGAAAAAAGGCTCCGACGCGGCGTATTCCCTCTCCCCCGACGGCATGGGTCAGAACGCCACCCGCTTTCTCGGCGCGTCCGAGGTCCTTGCGGCACTTCTCATCGGTGTGCGGGTCACCGAGGGCGGAAGTGTCGTGATGCTCGCGGCGACTGTCATAGCGGCAGCAGCCCTCATCGTCTCCGGCTTCACCCTCGTGGGGCGCATCGTTCCCCCGAAGTTCACCGGTCACTTAAAGATCGTCGCGGCGCTGTATATGTTCATGCGGCTCGGCGAATATTTCAACAGCTACCTCATCATGCGCCATAACGCAGAAAAGCTTATCGTCATATTCTCGTACTGGCTCGTGATAGTGTTCCTCGGATTCCTCGCGCGGTTCTATGCACGGCTTGAGACCAAGGACAGCCGCCTCGCCGGTATTATCTTCTCGCTTTCGACCTTCATTTTCTCCGCTGCACACGCGATATCCGACATTCTCGCAAAGCTGTTCGGCGGCGCGGGCGCGGCTGCGTTCGTAAATCTCAACTACGATGCCTGCGCGGCGGCAGTCCTCAGCGGAACGTACCTTTTCGTGATGTACTTCACCAGCAAAACAAAGGACTATGAGCCTATCGTCGTGGAATGATCTTTCTTCGCGTATATTTCCCGCACCGTTACGGATAATAACACCGAAAGGTGCTGATAGATATGCGCAGCGACGATAAACCGCAGATACCGCTCGGACTTGGCTATGCGCTTGCCGAAAACACAAGCGCGCTCAAATACTTCTCCGAGCTCTCGTCCGAAAAACAGCGGCAGATCATTGACCGCACAAGCTCCATAAGCTCCCGCGCGGAGCTCAGAAGCTTCGTTCGCAACATGACCGGGCTCGGCAGTATAAACTGAGCCGAGCTCCTCGGCAGGGCTCCGCCCTGCACCCGCC
>JAFZOA010000655.1 GCA_017550775.1 Ruminiclostridium sp.
ATTGACGGAAAAAGATAAAGAGCTGCATCCACTGCAAGACCTGCGCGATAATGCACGGCTTCGGCGGTGCGGGCGGAATGTCCGACGGCAAGTACAACATCACCAACAGCTTCGGCGGCGACCTCTACACCCACACCGGACACGCCGAGGCGATAGAGCTCATGGAGTATGTGGACAAGGTCAACCTCGAAATGGGCGGAGAGGGCGCAAAGCTTTACAGCACCGTAAGCACCGACCTGAAAGCCGAGGCTCTGCGCTACGACCTTCACCTGCTGGACGCGAAGGTGCGCCACTTAGGTACCGACCGCAACCGCACGATACTCCAGAATATATACGACCGCGTAAAGGACAGGGTGGATATACGGTTCCGCGAGGAAGTCCGTTCTGTCGAGAAGGACGGAGACCTCTTCACCGTCACCACCGACAAGGAAAGCTACTCCTGCCGTCATCTCGCCGCCGCGGCGGGACGCTCCGGCTCAAAATGGATATCCGGGCTGTGCGATAAGTTCGGCATCGCGACCCGGAGCAACCGCGTCGATATCGGAGTCCGCGTTGAGCTCCCGGCTGCCGTGTTCGAGCACATCACCTCCAAGGTTTACGAAAGCAAGATAGTCTTCCGCACCAAGAAATACGGCGACCTTGTGAGGACCTTCTGCATGAACCCCTACGGCGAGGTGGTCAACGAGAACACAAACGGCATAATCACCGTCAACGGCCACAGCTACGCCGACCCGGCGCTGCATACCGAAAACACCAACTTCGCGCTTCTCGTGTCCAATACATTCTCCGAGCCGTTCCGCGACAGCAATCTTTACGGCGAGTCCATAGCCCGGCTGTCCAATATGCTCGGCGGCGGAGTGCTGGTCCAGCGCTTCGGCGATCTCGCGGCGGGACGCAGAACGAACGAACACCGCCTGTCCCAGAGCTTCACCGTCCCCACTCTGAAAGCCACCCCCGGCGACTTAAGCCTCGTGATACCAAAGCGCCAGCTCGACGATATCATAGAGATGATATACGCGCTGGACAAGATAGCTCCCGGCACCGCGAACTGCGACACGCTGCTGTACGGCGTTGAGGTCAAGTTCTACAACTCAAAGGTCGAGGTTGACGACAACCTCGAAACGGCGGTAAAGGGGCTTTATGTGCTCGGTGACGGCTCGGGAGTTACCCATTCCCTTTCACAGGCGTCCGCATCCGGAGTATATGCCGCAAGAATAATAGCAGGCCTGTACGAATGATAAGTGAAAAATGACCCGAAATTCAGGAAACATAAAGGAGAATATAATATGAACGTTTGGCATGACATCGACAGCAGCAGAATAGACCCCTACAACTTCCTCGCGGTAATAGAGATACCCAAGGGAAGCAAGAAGAAGTACGAGCTCGACAAGAAGAGCGGACTCATGATGCTCGACCGCATCCTCTACACCTCCACCCACTACCCCGCGAACTACGGCTTTATCCCGAAGACGCTTGCGGACGACGGAGACCCGCTTGACGTGCTGGTGCTCTGCAACGAGATCATCGACCCCATGGTGCTGGTACCCTGCTACCCGATAGGAGTCATAAGCATGATCGACAACGGCCGCAACGACGAGAAGATCATAGCTATCCCCTTCGAGGATCCGAGCTACAACGCGTACAGGAGCATAGAAGCGCTCCCGAAGCACATCTTCGAGGAAATGCAGCACTTCTTCCGCGTGTACAAGCAGCTTGAAGGCAAGGAGACCGCCGTAAACGAGGTACAGGGTCAGAAAGCCGCCGCCGATATCATCAGACAGTGCATAGAGAACTATAAGGAGATCTACGGCGAGAACACAGAGACCGAGCAGAAGTAAGAAGGTATGCTTTTCGACGAGGAAATGATGCTGCTCGCGCAGGAGCAGGCGAAGCTTGCCGCCGGAGCGGGCGAAGTCCCGGTCGGCGCGGTCATTACCGACCGTAACGGCGCGGTCATCGCTTCAGCGCACAACACCCGCGAGACGGATAACAAACCCACCGGTCACGCGGAGATAAACGCGATCGAGCAGGCGGCAAAGGCGATAGGAAGCCGCCGTCTGTCGGAGTGTACGCTGTATGTGACGCTCGAACCGTGTCCTATGTGCGCGGGCGCGGTGATAAACTCGGGGCTTAAACGGCTGGTGTACGGCGCGTTCGACGAGAACGGCGGCGCCTGCGCATCGGTCGTGAACCTTTTCGAGCTCGGCTTCGCGCACAAGCCGCTCGTCCGCAGCCGCGTACTTGAAAGCGAATGCTCGGCGCTGCTGACGGATTTTTTCAGGGAACTCAGAAAAAAAACTCCGGACGTACCGGAAACAGGAGATAAGGGGAATTGAACAGATACAGAACTCTCGCCGCGAACACGATAATACTCGGGCTGGGACAGTTCGGCTCAAAGGTGCTCGTCATCGTGATGATGGGCTTTTACCAGTCGGCGCTCGGCAAGATGGGATACGGCGAGATCAACAATATAATAGATACCGCGACCCTGCTTATGTCGCTTGTGACGCTTTCTATCGGAGAGTCGATAATCCGCTTCGGTATAGATAAGGCATACGACAACAAGCAGGTATTCTCTATCGGTCTGAGAATAACGATGATAGGCGTTGTCTGCGGTGTCTCATTCGTACCGATAACGCTGCTGCTCGCCGACATCTTCCCGGACAGCGCGGTACTTCTGCTGCTGCGGGATTACGCGTGGCTCACGATACTGTACGTCACTACGGGAAGCTTCAAGAGCACCTGCGCGCTGTTCGTGCGCTCGATAGGACACGTCAAGCTGTACGCGATAGACGGGATACTCACCACGCTGATGAACATACTGTTCAACGTGTTCCTGCTGTTCACGTTCAAAATGGGCAACATCGGCTATCTGCTGTCGGTGATACTCGCGGATATCTGCTCGATAGTGTTCTTAACTATCACCTCAAAGCTGTACCAGTACATCACATTCAGCAGGCACGACCGGGAAATGGTACGCATAATGCTGCGGTTCTGCATACCGATGATCCCAACCTCGATCATGTGGTGGATAATAAACGTCTCCGACAGCTTCATGCTCTCCGGCATGATAGGCTTCGACACAAGCGGTATCTACAAGGCAGCGTCAAGGTTCCCGAGCATGATCTCGATATTCAGCGGCATCTTCTCGCAGGCATGGAATATGTCCGCGATCACGGAGAACAACTCCGACACCATAGGAAAGTTCTACACCAACGTGTTTGACATCTTCCAGTCCACGGTGTATGTGATAGCGGCAGCGCTGCTGCTGATAATAAAACCTCTGATACTGATATTCTGCGACGAGGCGTTCTATGAGGCTTACCTCGCCACTCCGTTCATAATCCTCTCGGTGGTATATACCTGCTTCTCTACCTTCATGGGAAGCGTTTATGTCGCAAGCAGAAAGACCATGCGCTCACTCGTCACCGCGGCGATAGGCGCAGCCGCGAACATCGGAATGAATATAATTATGATAAACCTCTGGGGCATCTACGGGGCGACCTTTGCGAGCTTCTTAAGCTTTGTGATCGTATTCGCCGTTCGCGCCGCCGACACCCGCAGGATCATGGAAATGGACTTAAAGCTCCCAAAAATGGGCGTGAACCTGCTGCTGCTCGCAGCAATGGGTGTGGTGATATTCACGGTGCGCGAAAACGACCTTCTGTTCTACGGCGGGCTCGCAGGACTGTTCGCGGTGGTAATGATAATAAACTTCCGCGCGGGCATAAGGGCGATAAAAATGGTACTGAAAAAAGAGATCTCGGAATAACAGGTGAGGAACGCAAATGGAGAAATACTACATCTGGCTGCTGCTCGCGTTCGGCGAGAGCGAACCTGTGATATCGGAGCTGATATCGCGGTTCGGAACAGCCGAGAAAGCATACAGAGCATTTGAAGAGAACGTAGCTCTTGTAGGCGCGGAGCTCGCCGCGAGAGCCGAAAAGACAAGCCTCGCAAAAGCGGAAAAGCTTTTCGCAGGCATCGCCTCGGAAGGCATCACCGTCATAACGTGGGAGTCCCCGGACTATCCCGAGCATCTTCGCCGTGCTCCCGAGCCGCCCTGCGCGCTGGTTGCGAAGGGTGACACGAGCCTTCTGCACAAGAAGCTCATCACCATGGTAGGCTCCCGCGCAGTCACCGACTACACCGCCCGGACGATACCGAGCATAATAGAGCGGCTCGGCGGCGAGTACGCGATAGTAGGCTCGCTGTCCGAAGGATGTGACCAGCTTATCTGCCTGAACGCGCTGAGATCCGGCGTTCCGTTCATAGAGATCATGCCCTGCGGACTGTCGCAGACCTACCCGACAGGAAGCCGCTCCCTGCGGACGTTCCTGCTTGCGAACGGCGGTCTGCTGCTGTCCGAATACCTCCCGAAAACACGGTCGGGACAGGGAAGCTTCCGCCGCCGTTCCCGCATTATAGGCGGCATCTCACAGGTAA
>JAFZOA010000059.1 GCA_017550775.1 Ruminiclostridium sp.
ACGATATACGCCTGAAAACCGTTGTTGATGTACTTTATTATGAAGCGGAATATCCGCTCGCGGTAGCTCGAATCCACCCCGTAGGTGCGTATCGGGATCCTGCCCTTGGGCATCTCGTCCAGCACCGACACGTCGAGGTCTCCGTAAACCGCAAACGCGAGTGTGCGCGGGATAGGAGTCGCGGACATTACGAGAGTATGGGGAGAACGCCCTTTCGAGGTGAGAAGGCTTCGCTGACGGACGCCGAAACGGTGCTGTTCGTCGGTGATCACAAGTCCGAGCTGCCTGAACGTCACCGCGGACTGTATGATCGCGTGGGTACCCACCACCACATTCGCTTCTCCGCTCTCGATAGCGGCATACACCGGCTTCTTGACCGTGCTCCCGGTGAGCAGCGCCACGGTGATGCCGTGCGGCTCCAAGAACCCCGCGAGAGTCCCGGCGTGCTGATTGGCAAGTATCTCCGTCGGAGCCATGAGCGCGGACTGACAGCCGTTCTTCGCCGCGAAGTAGCACAGCGCCGCCGCGACGAGCGTCTTACCGCTTCCCACATCGCCCTGCAGCAGTCTGCTCATAGGCACGCCGCTCTTCATATCCGCTATACATTCCTCCACCGAGCGGAGCTGTGCCGCAGTGGGAGTGAAGCTAAGCCCCGCAAAGAAGGGCGACATATCCGTGTCGGACATCTCAACCGACGCGGATTTTTTGCTGCGGTTCTTCATAAGGCGCAGGCCGAGCTGCAATGTCAGCAGCTCCTCGAACGCGAGGCGGCGGCGCGCCTTGTCAAGATTTTCGTGGCTGTCGGGGAAATGCACGTTCTCAAGCGCTTCCCTGTACCCTTCCAGATCGTACTTCTCAAGTATATCTTCCGACAGGGACTCCGTTATCACGCACTGAGCGAGAGCGTCCCTTACCGCGATAGAAACGATATTCGCGCTGATACCGGCGGTGAGGTGGTACTTCGGTACGAGGACGTTTGTGTCGCCGGACTTTATGAACGTCGGGGAGGAACACTCTCTTGCAAGCATATTCCCCTTTATCTTCCCGCTGAACACAAAGTCCTGTCCCTCGATAAGCTTGTCGAAGGTGAACTGTGAGTTGAAGAAGGTCACGAGCACCTCTCCCGTACCGTCCGAAACCACAGCCTTGAATATGGAGTATTTCGGCGTTATATACGGGTGCAGCCGCTTCATTACCGTCCCCCTGAACACGGCGTTGTCGTCCGGCGCAAGGTCTTTTATGTCGGTAGGTCGGGTGTAGTCCGTATAGTCGCGCGGGAAGTACCGGAGCATATCTCCGACGGTAAGTATCCCCATGCCGGCGAAAAGCTCCTTACGCTTTCCGCCCACGCCTTTAAGTTTCGCTACATTATCGCTCTCGTGCATTTTTCCTCCGGGTACAGTAACGATGTCTTTCTCCGCGAACAGCTTCAAAAGCTTTACTGGTTCATTATATCACAACCCGGCAATAAAGTCAACGTTTTGTCCGCCTCGATGCGAAGGCAGTGAAGAGAACTTTCCCGCCGCTGCTGCCGAAGCGTGAGCAAAAGCTGCCATACCCGGCACCGTGCGCTGTTTCCCGGGGCACATCCACACAGAACAAATCCCCCGCCATAATAAGCGAGGGACGTAAGGATATCGTCATTCCGTCTGTTTGAGAGGTATCTTCACCACATACTCCACAAAGTCGTCCGTGCGGCTCCGGGAAGCCTCACAGTTTATCCCTGCCTCCTTCATGGCGTCAATGGTCTTGTTGAAGGTGTTGATGTACAGGTTCACTGCGCGGAAGCTCCAGCGGCGGTGCACCGTCGGCCGTGCGGGTCTGCCTTTGAGCAGGTCGTCTATGTAGCTGTCGGTCTGTGCCGTATTGAGCTGGTTGGCGCCGATGTAGTGTATTGCGTCGGGGCGATGCTCGCTGTCAAGACGCAGCAGCGCTCTCGCCTGTCTCTCGGTGAGCTTGTACTTCACCACAAGAGCCTTTTCCTCATCGGTAAGCTTTAAGAGCCGGAGCTTGTTCGCTATGGTGGACTGCGCAGTACCGAGACGGGCAGCAGCTTCTTCCTGGGTAAAGCCGTAGTAGTCGATAAGGTTCTTGATCGCGTAGGCTTCCTCCATGAAGCTGAGATCGGCTCGCTGAAGGTTCTCAAGCACTGCGAGCACGGCGCTGTCCTTTACGGACGCGGTGATGACGATGCACGGCACATAGCTCATGTTGAGAAGCTTACACGCGCGCAGCCTTCTTTCGCCGGCGATAAGCTCATAGTTAAGGCTGTTTTCGAGCCTGCGGACGGTGAGCGGCTGTAATATGCCGTTCTGCTGTATGCTCACGGCGAGCCGCGACAGCTCGTACTCGTCAAAGATCACGCGCGGCTGCGCAGGGTTGGGGACGATAGCGCTCACGGGGATCTCCACCACCTTGTTGACGGCGTTTGCCTCACCGGACTGTGTTTTCTGAAAAATAGCCATATCCGTTACCTCCGTTATGTACTTCCTTTTCGTACATCATAACACGGATATGACCTGATTTCCACACAAATGATTCTCCCTAAAACGCTGTTCCGTGACGGTTTGCGGGCAAAAACTTCCTTATTCGCTTCTTCCCGACAGCGTTTATTGCCGCTTTTGCACGAAAACCGGCGAAAAAAGCTATCTTTTTCTGTCCGCGCTCACCGTTCCGTCGCTGTAGTAGGCGATGACGCTTCTCTCCCGATCCTTGTCAAGATCATGCCCCTTTATCGTAAGCCCGGACTTGTTCATAAGCTCCGCCGCGTTCACTTCTGACAGCCTGCACCGTATCGCGTTCACCCCGCCGCAGACCACCGTGAACTCGGTCTCACTTACGTTTATAGCGCCCTGTTCACCGACTTTGAGCTCGCGTAAGGTGTCCGGGTCGCGCTCGGTGACGTATTTCACCGGCTTCTTATCGAGCGCGCGAAGGCTCTTTATGTCCATTCCGGACGATTTTTTCTTACCGAAAAGCATAGGTTCTCCTTATTCGGGACAGGCTG
>JAFZOA010000656.1 GCA_017550775.1 Ruminiclostridium sp.
GACTGGCTCAGCAAGAAAGAGGGCGACCCCGCAAGCAGAAGAAAGGAAGACCGCTATGGCAACGTTAACAAGATACTCCTGAAATTTGAAGCCGACGGTCTGTTTACCTCAGACGAAAGCGGGATCATAAGACCCACGAAAAAGACAAAGGATCTTATGCCATACGTCCTCAGGAAAGACAGAGTACAGATGATAAACGACTGGATAGACGGAGAAAACAATGCCTCAGATAAGCAAGATACGCATAGTTAATTTCAGATATGACGGAAACAGATTTATCCCGGACGAATTATACGATCTTACCTCGCCCGAGACCGGCGAGGCTTTGAATTCGCTGTTCAACCTCAATAACGGCGGCGGGAAAACCGTTCTTGTCCAGCTTATGATGCAGCCCGTGAACCCCAGAGCAATGGCGGGCGGCCGACACATCGAGGACTATTTTACGCGCCCGGGCGACCATGCCTTTATCCTGCTCGAATGGAAGCTTGACGGAAGCAAAGATAAGCTTCTTACCGGCATTGCCATAGCCGCGGGTACAAGCGCTTCCTCGGACGACGACCAGAAGGGTAGCCGCATCAGATACTATACCTTCCGGACGACTTACGAGAAAAGTTCCCCGTATGATATTGCGGCGCTGGAGCTTTCGGAGAACAGAAACGGGAGGTATTATCCAGCCGACTTCGACTATATCAAAGCGCAGGCAAAGGCAAGCAAAGGTGCGCTGGAATACTATTCCTCGGACGATTCGGCGAAGTGGGCGGAAATGCTTTCGGAGGAATACGACATTCACAGGACGGAATGGGAAACGGTAATAGAAACGCTCAACAAGGACGAGGGCGGGCTTAATCAGTATTTTGACGACGCAAAGACCTCCGACAAGCTCATAGCCAAATTCTTTATTCCCGCCATTGAGCAAAAGCTTATCAGTACAGCGCCCAAAAGACATGACAGCTCTCTCGAAACCATGCTTATCAATTACGCGAAAAAGATCACGGAAAAAGAGACTGTCATTCGCGAAAGAGACACCAATGACCGTCTTCTCGGTGAGCTTGGCACGATAAACGATATGGTGGAAAAGCTGTACTCCGCCAATGACGAGCTGAAGGAAAGCGTTTCGCAGGCTCACGGATTCATGGCTGCGCTGTCGAAGCGTGTTGCCGCCATAGATTACGATATAGCCGGTATCGCCGGTGAGACAGCGCTGAAAAACGATCTGATCGCGCATATCCGGTATGAAGAAAGCTCCGCGAATTACTACACCGCCGAGGAAAGGTACGGGAAAGCGAAAGCCGGCTTTGAAGAGATAAGCGGACTTCTTGAGGAATGCGGGATAAAGCTCGGTATAAAGAAACATGAGGCGGATATTCTCCGGTGCGCGGATCTCTACGCACAGATACAGTCTGCTGCTGCAAGGTCGGAGGAGATAAGGAAGCTGATAGAGGATAAGGAGAACAATTCCGAGGACGCCGAGAGGATAGCAAGTCTGAAATACTCTGTTCTGGTGAAGGCCGAAGAAACGGAGAAGGCTCAGACTGACAGAGATTCCGGGCTTGAAGCTCAGGCAGCGGCGGAAACGGAAGCTCTGAAAAAGCTCGGCGAGATAAGACAGCAGACAGAGCTTGAAGCGGAAAAAGCAAGGGATAGAAACAATAAAGCCGAGTCAGAGCTTAACGCTGCAAAAAGCAATACCGACAGGCGGCTGCGCAGTCTCGGGATAGAAGCAATAAGGAAGTTCGACGGGTTTTATTCCGCCGATGAGATAAGCGACGAAAAAGCCGTAAAAACAAAGCGCAAAGAACATCTTGATACCGGGATACAGGAAACAAACGGGATAATATAGACTGGCTGCCCGCAGCAGTGCCGCTGTTCACAATGGAACAGGTCGCTCGCATCGTTGACGGGAGTATGGAAAGGTCGGCTTTCCTGTCGGCGTGTGACCGGTCGTACCTTACCGACAGAAGCGGATTTGTAAGGAATCTGGACGAAGAGATCGAACAGGTCTCCTACAAGATCGAGCGTCTTAAAGGTCGTCTCGCGCAGGAAAAGGAAGACCGGAGCCTTGCGGAGAAGTTCAGCTATTCAGAGACATGGAGAGCTCAGCAGGAGAACGTGATCTTAACGAGCTTGACATTCTGTTTTCGCAGTACACTTCTCTCCTTAACAACATGAACGAAAGCATGGTAGGATTAAGGAACAATCTTGAAGCGGAGCAGGACAAGAAGCGCAGAGCCGGGGAAGAACTCGGTACTTACGATGTTAACAAAGAAGAGTACATAACAGCGGTTTACTCTCCTGAACATTTCCGCATGATAAAGAGCGAATGTGCTGAACTCGAACGAAAAAAAGACTCGCTGCAATCGGATTACAACGAGAAAAACAGCGAGCACAGCTCTGCTTCGGAAAGTCTAAGACAGGCAAAGGAACAGCTCGGCGACCATGACGGTGTCCCGCTCCCGAAAGATGAGATCGGAGATTCCTTCCGTACCCGTATCATGGCTGCCGAGGATGAGATAAACGCGCTTGGCAGGAAGAATGATGAACTGAACAGCGAAAGACGCTCTCTCGAACGGCTTACCGATCAGGTCGGCGATAAGCTTAACGAGCTCGGAAGCGGATCGGTCAGCGGGAATGTTGTTTTAAGCGAGGATCCCGCCGGACAGTGGAGGTCGATAAGTGACAGTCTAACAACTCACAGGAAGGTCTATGACGACAAGCTGAGCAAGCTGTACGAAAAGCTCCGGGATACCGTGTCAGACTATAAGGAGAGTGCGCTTGCGGAGATCATAGGAAAGCTTGATTCCGTAAAGGCTATGATCGGAGACACCGGGCTGAAAGGCGACAGGATATTCACCGTCGGCGAAAGCATAGAGGCTATGATAGCTTCCATAAGAAAGATCAACAGCAGGATAGAGACCGATCTGCGGGAGCTTGCGAATGACTTTGGCGACATTGTGGATCAGTGCTTCATACAGGGCAAGAGAATATATACCGATCTGCGTATGATCGCGGGGAGCTCGAAAGCTCACATTTTTGAAGGCAGGCCGCATATACCGATGGTAAAAATGGATCTGCCCGAAGAGAACGAGATCTCGGAGGAAACCTCCAGAGTTTCTGTAAGGAATGAGATCGAGCAGGGAGCGAATGAGCTCAGGAATCTGTTGAAGAGCGGCTCCGAGGACAAACAGATATTGAAACGGGCAAGAGCGATAGTCAGCAGCGAACGGCTGCTGCACAAGTATATCCGCAGGGAATCTGTTTCCGTCAGAGTCTATAAGATCGATCTCAACAGTGCCAATTCATCGTATATACGCTGGGAGGATACCCCGACGCAAAGCTCGGGAGCCGAAAAGTTCGTAGCATTCTTCTCGGTAGTTCTGACTCTGATGAATTATACGAGAGCATCGGCAGGACTGATAAACCGAAATGCAAGAAGCGTTCTTATCCTTGACAATCCATTCGGCTCGATCACGTCCGCGCACCTGTTAAAACCGATGTTTGATATAGCAAAGCGGTTCAATGTGCAGCTGATCTGTCTTTCCGACATCAACAAAAGCGATGTTATCAGTTGTTTTGACTGCGTCATCAAGCTCAAAATAAAAATGCAGGCGCTTTCAAATAATGAGATAATGACTCACGAGGGAAATGAGCTGATCGAGCATGGATACTATAAGATCATGAACGGACAGCTTAATCTGTTCTGATACTAAAATCAAACCAATAAACAGACAACAAGTTTTTGTTTCTTCTCCCCGACTAAAGCGGGGAGAAGAAACTCCAACAAGTCCTGTTTATAGTTTGAGAACAAGCAGGCATATACAGGAGGAACGACCAGAATGACCTATGTAATGTCAGACATACACGGAATGTACGATAAATACATCAGAATGCTTGACCTCATCGGTTTTTCCGACGATGATGATCTGTACATTATCGGCGACGTTGTTGACCGCGGCGACAAGTCCGCCGAAGTATTGCTTGACATGATGAAGCGCCCGAATGTTTACCCGATAATCGGCAATCACGAGCTTATGGCATTGAATGTGCTTGATGTGATGTTCAACGGCGCAAACGGCAATTCTCCGGTTCCGTTGGAAGCTATGCTCGGCGATTGGCTCGTGAATGGCGGAGCATTCACCCTTGACAGCATTTCGAAGCTGTCAGACGATAAGCGCCTTGACGTTCTGGATTATTTGTCGGAATTCACATATTACGAAACCGTAGATATCAATAGCAAGACCTACATAATGGTACACTCGGGGTTTGAGAACTTCCGCCCGGAACGCAGGCTTCCGGACTATTCGGTCCATGAGCTGGTCTGGCATCGCCCCGACCCGGAATTCAGATACTTCGACGACGAGTGTATATGCCGCCGTGACAGAGCCATCTGCACGGGCTTCCAGAGCCATCTCGCCGGTCGCAGAGAGCCACTTCGCCGCAACGTAGAGCCACTGGCACGGTGCTTTTTCCAACCGTCGCCGTTGACTGCCCACGGGCACTGCCCGGCAAAATGCAAAGTGACGGATTAAAACCGCACCCGTGCCGCACGATAACCGCACCACCGCAGCTAACAACCAAAGTATGCGAGACTGCCCGATAATCAGGCAGCTCACATACTGGTAA
>JAFZOA010000657.1 GCA_017550775.1 Ruminiclostridium sp.
ACTCGTCGGTATCGAGATAGCGTATGAACTCGACAGCGGTACGGTCGTTCCCGCCTCCGTTTCCCCGGAGATCGACCGCAACGTTCTGTATGCCTTTCTCCTTGACCTGCGTGAACATATCGCGGACAGTATTAACGTACTCGTCATTATAGATGCATTCCCTGAGTGTAAGGACAGCAAGGCTCTTTTCCTCGTCGATGGTGAAGCTTACGAACGGCTCTTCGTTCTCTTTGGTGCTTTCGGGGTTCAGCTCATAATATTCTTCGTATGTCACGAAATCTTCGGGGTAGTAGGTCTCTTCCTGCACTTCGCCCTCGTCGTTCTCATAGGTGTAGGTGACTCCGCCGCTGACATCGAAGCCGAGATAATCAAGACCCTGAAGCTTTACAAGATCCGCCTTGAGCTTTTCGAGCTCCCAGCTTTCCGCTTCAAAGCTGAACAGGTCTTTTTTCTCTTTGAGAAGATCTTTTATCGTGAAGCCGTTTATCGCCTTTATCTTCCAGCTTCCGGTCTGCCATTTTGCGTAATGCTCCAGGAAGAGCGGCTCGGCGAATCTCGTGTAAGCCGAGGTGTGCGCGTCCCCGAGCTGTGACAGTGCGGTTTCGATATACGCGCAAAGCTCGTTTACGGTAACGCTTCCTGCCTGCTCTATCTTGCTTTCGACATCATCGGCGATCTTAAGTACGGAGGCATCCTCACCGCCTACCTTTTTTACGGGGTGATCCTTCATGAAATAATGGATCACATATTTGAGATCCTCTATTGCCTTATCCGCAGGAATGACCGTGTCATAAGGCAGAGTTCTCGGCGCGCTGCGTAAAGTGATGCTGTTGAAGTAAGGGTCAACGTAAATGCCGGATATCGCTGCTGCGGCAGTCAGGACGGTAAGAATGACAGCGGTGATCTTCGGCGCTTTTTTCCGGTGCATGATAAAGACAGCGACCGTAAGTGCGGCCATAACGCCGAGAAGAGTGTATATCACCCATTCGGGGACCGTAAAGACGAACAGGTCGAGCGGGAAAAGACCGATAGTTATAAGACAGATCAGTATTACTGCAATTATCAGAAGTTTTTTCATACTGCACCTCCAAAGTTACATTTTATTTTAACACATTATTATATCACAGTCAAGATAATGCTTTTTTGTTGAAGAAAACTGTTGACAATATACAAAAAATGAGGTATAATGTTAACAAATAAGGGCAATGTGACTGCTGCCCGTAAAAGGTAAAGGGGGCATTTATATGCTTGAAAAGATCGCAGACAGGAAGATAAAGAAATCGGAGTCGGGCGCAGAGCTCGAAGCAATGCAGATGAAGCTCATCGACCTCGCGAACGCAGCGAAATCCGCGAAGATACCGGTCATCATCACGATAGACGGCTGGGCGGCGGCAGGGAAGGGCTCGCAGATAGCCAAGCTCATAAAGTATATGGACCCCCGTTTCTATAACGTCGAGCCCATACGCATACCGAACGAGCTTGAAAAGCGCAAGCCGTGGATGCACCGCTACTGGATGAAGCTGCCGAAACAGGGCGAGTTTCTTATCCTCGACGGAAGCTGGTTCAGCGACAATGTTAAATCCTATATGCACGGCTCTATTGACAAGGACGAGTACAAGCGCCGCATCGCCGATGTGAACACGTTCGAGCGCCAGCTCCACGACGACGGTTATCTTATTATCAAGCTGTTCCTGCATATCACGCAGAAAGAGCAGAAGAAACGCCTTGAAAAGCTTGCCGCGGACGAATATACCCGCTGGCGTGTTGACGAACACGACTTTGTGAACAACAAGAACTACGACAAGATACTAAAGCGCTACGAAAAGACGCTCGAAGCGACAAACACCGAAGCCGCGCCGTGGAATATCATACCCGCGAACGACCGTTTCACAGCACAGTACGAGATAATGCGCACGGTAACGTCCGCGATAGAGGGCGCGTGTGAAGCCAAGGCGAACGGAAAGCCGTACATAATGCCGAATGACTTCCCGCTTACGGAGTATAAGCCCGAAAAGTTCACTCTCATAAAGACGAAGAAGCTCGCTTCGATAAATATGGACAAGGCGCTCACCGAAGAGCAGTACCGCGCAAAGCTGAAAAAGTACCCGAGCCGTCTGTTCGAGCTCCAGAATATCTGCTATCAGCGCAAGATACCGGTTATCGTGGCTTATGAGGGCTGGGACGCGGGCGGAAAAGGCGGCAACATCAAGCGTGTCGCTTCATCTCTCGACCCGCGCGGATACGAAGTAAAGCCGATAGCCGCGCCCGAACCGTCCGAGCTTGCAAGACATTACCTCTGGCGTTTCTGGACACGCCTTGAGAACGACGGTCATTTCACGATATTCGACCGCACGTGGTACGGCCGCGTAATGGTCGAGCCTATCGAGGGATTTACCCTGAAGGCGCGCGCGGATATGGCATATCAGGAGATGAACGAGTTCGAGCGCTGGC
>JAFZOA010000658.1 GCA_017550775.1 Ruminiclostridium sp.
ACATAAGGAGCAGCGCGACAACGAGGGAGTAGATACCTGTTGTTTCGGCAAGCGCATCACCTATGATCATCTGCTTTGTGATCGAACCGGATGCTTCCGGCTGTCTGCCGATAGCTTCAACTGCCTTACCGCCGCAGTAGCCTTCACCGATACCAGGGCCAAGACCTGCGATCATTGCGAGACCTGCACCTATTGCGGATGCGCCACATACAAATCCTAAATTGTCCATAAGAATACCTGTCCTTTCAACCTGCATACCGCAGGAAATTTTACTTTATTCAGGGGCATCGCCCCGGGATAACGGAAATAGTGAATAGTGAATAGTTTTGGTGCGCTTCGCGCGGATCTTAATCTTCTGACATGTCCGCCATGATGACATAAGACATCGTGAGGGTCACAAAGATGTAAGACTGGATAAGCGCCGAGAAGAGGTCGAAGTAGAGCGAGAGTACCGCCGGTACCGCGACAGCAAAGCTTCCGAGCGCGAAGTAGATGAGTCCGCCGATAACCATACCGGAGAGGTTGTTACCGAAAAGACGCATCGCCTGAGAGATAGGGTTCGCGAAGTCGCCTATGATGTTGAACGGAAGCATGAAGGGCAGAGGTTCGATGAAGCTGTGGAGATAGCCCTTGAAGCCGCCGGTCTTTATCTTCGTGAAGAGAACGAGGAAGAATGTTACGATTGCCCACGAGCCCGTTACCGAAACGTCGGCCGTCGGGTTGCGGAGACCGAAAAGTCCCATAAGACACGATAATATGATAAAGCAGAAGAGTGCGCCTATGTACGGGCCGTATCTTCTCTTATAGCGCGGACCCATCGATTCCTCAACATAGCCGGAGAAGAAGCTTACGATCCATTCCGCGGCGGCCTGGCGCTTTGTCTCGGGTTTGAGCTTTAAGTTCCTTCCGAGTATGAAGAACACAACGCCGAGGATCACCATAACGACCCACTGCGAAACGACCGATTCCGAAATACATGCGTTCTCTTCGCCGAGTATCCCTTCGAGGAACGGCAGAGGTATCGACCGGAGCGGACCTCCGACGGTGAACTCTTCGGCCATAAGTGTTGTCTGTGTCAGCATTATCCATCATCCTTCCCGCGCGTGAGCGCATAGAAAAAAGTATAGTATATTTTCGGGTAAACAAGCGGAACGAGGGCGGATACGGGGTTTACCAGCTTAAAGTTCAGCAGAGCCGCGAGTATCACGAAAAGCCCCGCGTATCTTATGCCGTATGAGATGCTTCCTATCGCTCTTCCGCGCCGGAAGTCACGGCATCTTACTATCTTTTCGACGGTGAACCCGATAAGGACGTAGTTCGCGAGCATAAGCGCGTTTCCGACGACAAGCCCGGTGAACACGGTCCAGTCGAACCCGAATAAGAACCCGAGTATAAGCGCCGCGAAAACGACAGTTCCGTTCGCCGCCGCGATAAACGGGATCATAGCCTTAAGCTCTTCCACTGTATATCTGTTTATTTTAAGACTCATAGTTTCTTGTTCTTTGAATACTGATCGTAATAGTCGTGGTCGCGGGCGTCGTGCTTCACTTCAGAGGCTCCTGTGCCCGACTCGTTGCTGTCATACATTGCTATGAGCTTTTTGAGGTAGTTCATAGCGCCGGCGCTCATCGATATAATACCGACGGCGACGAAGACGATATTGAGCCAGTCCGGCCAGCCGAATTTCTCAACGAGCCACGTCCCGCCTATAACGAATATCAGCAGGGGCGTAAGAACGATGAATCCTATCTGACTCGCGACCGAATAG
>JAFZOA010000659.1 GCA_017550775.1 Ruminiclostridium sp.
ACGGGTTATCATCTGCATACCCTCCGGAGTAACGGCGGTAGAGCGCCGTGCCGTAAAGGAAGCCGCTCAGAGCGCGGGTGCAAAGAGAGTATCAATCATCGAGGAGCCAATGGCGGCTGCGATAGGCGCGGGGCTTCCCGTAGCTGAGCCCACCGGAAGCATGATCGTGGATATCGGCGGCGGTACGAGCGAGGTAGCTGTGATCTCTCTCGGAGGCATTGTCACCTCCCGTTCGGTTCGTGTTGCGGGCGACGAGTTCGACAACGCGATAATCAACTATATCAAGAAGCGCTACAATCTGCTCATAGGCGAGCGCACCGCCGAGAACATCAAGATCAACATAGGCTCTGCGTATCCGTATGCCGACAAGGAGCCGGTAATGGACATCAAGGGCCGTAACCTTCTCAACGGTCTCCCCGAGAACATCACTATCACAAGTGAGGAGATACGCGAGGCGCTGGCGGAACCGCTGAGCCACGTTATCGAGGCTATCAAGGTCACCCTCGAAAAGACCCCGCCGGAGCTTTCCGCCGACATCATAGACCAGGGCATAATGCTCGCTGGCGGCGGCGCTCTGCTCAAAGGCCTTGACCAGCTGATAAACAAGGAGACCGGTATGCCGGTGAAGGTGGCGGAGAGACCTCTCGACTGCGTTGCAGACGGTACCGGAAAGGTCCTTGAGAATATCGACAAGCTCATAGATGTTCTCAGCGACGATGATTCAAGGTATTGAACGAATGAAAACGAAGTGCTTTGGGGCGTGTCCTTCAAAGCACTTTTGTGCTATAACGGCAATACGTTTCCGGCAGATAAAGAAAGAGGAATATGAAAGAGTTTTTTCAGAGCCTGAAATTCAAGATAATAATCTGTATTTTTGCCTTGGTTTTCGGGATAATGATATATGCGGCCGTTGCGGGCGACAACATAATATTCCCGAGAAGTGTCCTCGAAACGATCTCTCAGCCCTTTGTGACCGCGGGAAAGGCGGTGAGCGACTGGGCACGCGATACTATCGACACCCTCGTGAACGCCAACAAGTACCGCGAGGAAAACCGGCGCCTTCGCGAGATGCTGACCGAGATGTACGGTCAGATCATTGACAAGGAGCGCACCGATGAGGAAAACGAGCACTACCGCAGTATTCTCGGTATCGCGGAGGAGCATACCGACTATACATGGTCGCCGCCCTGCAACGTCACCGCGCGCAACGCCGGGGACATCTACGGCGGGTTCACTATCGACCGCGGGAGCGCGGACGGGATAGAGCTGTACGATCCGGTGTTCACGTCGGTAGGACTGGTTGGTATAGTCGGCGAGATATCGGAACACTACTCCGTGGTAAAGACCGTGCTTTCGCCGGATGTGAATGTGGGACTTGTCTCCGAGAGAACAAAGTCCGTCGGCATCACCGAGAACGACGCAGAGTATGCGGCGGCGGGGTACTGCATAATGAGCTTTGTCTCAAAGAGCAGCGACATTGCCGAGGGAGACGTGGTCATCACCTCCGGAAGCTCGGTGTTCCCGGGAGATATCCTGTTCGGAAAGGTGAAAAGCGTGTTCAGCGACTCAAACGGACTTACAAAACATGCTGTGATCGAGCCCTATGAAGATGTTTTCAGGATATCTCAGGTGTTCGTGGTAACAGGATTTGAGGGACAGGACGACTGATATGAAGTACCACATCTCTTCGAGGGAGGAGCTTTCGCGCACCGAAAAACGCTACCGGCTCGCAAAGTGGACGGCGTTTTCGTTCCTGCTCCTTTTCTTCTATGTGATAATGCGCGCGGGTATCTTCGGCGCGTGGCAGCCGGTAATGCTGATACCGCTGTGCGTCGCGGTATCTATGTTCGAGGACGAGCTTTCGTCCTGTATATTTGCGCTTTTCTGCGGCTACATGACCGATATCGCCCATGATTTCGTGTTCGGCTTCAGTGCAGTCTGGCTTATGGCGGTGTGCGTGGCGGCATCGCTTCTGATCCGCAATCTGATACGGACAAACCTTTTCAATTTCTGTGTGATCGCGGCCGCTGCGGTGTTTATCGAGTTTTCTATGGACTACCTGTTCAACACGGTGATATGGAACGTTCCGAAGGGTGAAGTGATACTCACCGCAGCGATAATCCCGTCCGCCGCCGCAACATTTATAGTCTCGCCGGCGGTGTACTATCTCGTGAAGCTTGTCGAGACACGACTCAGCGCCGACAACGTGAGCATCGTGTACTATGATGACGGCGGGGCGGGAGAAGACGGAGAGCAGGGTGAAGGTGAATGAACAGGGTCTCGATAATTATTCGCAGGATAGTTCTTGTGCTGCTTATATTCATGTGCCTGTTTCTGTGTACAGTCCGCCTTATCTCCATGCAGATCGTCGAGGGTGAGCAGTACCTGATGCAGACCGAGATCAGCTACACCGCGACGCAGGAGATGATCGCCACCCGCGGTCAGATCTTTGACAGCACCGGGCTCAACATGACCACAAATCGCGCGGTTTACAAGGTAATACTGCAAAAGGCGTTTTTGCCGTCCTCCAATCAGAACGATGTTATACTGAAAGCGACAGAGACGCTGCGGGGCGCGGGGGAGAAGTGGAACGACTCTGTCCCGATCACATACAACGAGCCGTTTGAGTTCACCTTGCCCGAAAATGACGAGCTGCTCGCGTTCAAACAACGCATCATCGTCAACCCGGATGCGACGGTGGACAACTGCATATCGGCGCTCGCGAAGAAATATAAGATCGACACGGCAAACTACCCGCCGGAGCAGGTACGCCTCATAGGCGGGGTTCGGTACGAAATGGAGAAGAAGGACTTCTCCTACGAGAACCGTTTTACCCTTGCGGACGATGTTTCCGTCAACACCGTGATTACCATAAAGGAGCTTGGAATCAAGCTTCCGGGCGTGGACGTGGTGGAGGAAAGCGCCCGGGAGTACGTTGTCACATCTGTGGCACCGCACGTTCTCGGAGCTGTCGGCGCTATTTCCGCCGAGGAATACTCCGCGCTCAAAAGTGACGGCTACAGCTACAACGACACTATCGGCAAGTACGGCATAGAGCGCGCAATGGAGAGCGTTCTGCGCGGAACGAACGGCGAGAGGACTATTGTGCGCGACGGTAAGGGCGTGGCGCTGACTGATACGATCACCAAGGAAGTCGTCGCGGGCAGCAGCGTCAAGCTCACAATTGACGCGAAGGAGCAGGAAACGCTCCAGGAGATACTCGCGAACCAGATAAACTGGCTGAACAACACCGCCGACAGGGGACAGAACTGTGATGCGGGGGCTGTGGTGGTGCTGAACGCGAAGACCGGCGCGGTGCTCGGAATGGCGACTTACCCCACCTACGACCTGAAACAGTCGGTGGAGGACTACGCTTCCGTCCTCGCGATACCGGGAAGCCCCATGCTTAACCGCTGCACCAACGGCCTTTACCGTCCCGGCTCCGCGTTCAAGACCATAACCGCAGCGGACGGACTGATAAACGGGCTTATAGACCGCAGCACGAAATGCACCTGTACCGGGCGGTACACGTTCTATGCGGACTACCAGCCGAAATGCACGGGTTATCACTATGGGTACGATGTCGTGAACTGTCTCAAATGGTCGTGCAACATCTTCTTCTACGACCTCGGACGCAGGCTCGGCATTGACGAGCTGTACGACTTCGCGACGAAGTTCGGCTACGGCACCAATTTAGGTCTGGAGATAGGAGGGCTGTCCGGTCAGATGTCCAACCCCGAGCTATACGAGAAGCTTCGCGGGGAGCAGTGGGACAGCGGAAACACGCTCCAGGCGGCGATTGGACAGATGGATACGCTCGTGACACCGCTTCACCTCGCGGTACAGGCGCTTACACTCGCCAACAACGGCGTGCGGTACAAGCCCTATGTCGTGGACTCGGTGTGGAACTACGACATGACCGAGATGCTGTACAAGACAGAACCGCAGGTTGCATCTGTTATCGAGGACAAGAACGATGCGTTTGAGATCGTCCACGACATATGCGTTGAAGCACTTCTC
>JAFZOA010000660.1 GCA_017550775.1 Ruminiclostridium sp.
CTATCAAGGCGGGCTACTCCACAGCCGAGACCGACCCCCGCGGTATCGTTCTCGCAAAGTTCAAGGAGACGGTCGAGAAGGAGACCAACGGTGATGTTATCATCGAGATACATCCGTCCGGTGAACTCGGAAGTGACGGCGACCTCATAAAGGGTCTCGTCACCGGCGACGTGGATATGACCGTTTCCAGTGCCGGCAACTATGCGCAGTATGCGACCCGTATAGGCGTGTCCGCGCTCCCGTTCCTGTTCGCGGACTTTGAATCCGCATGGGAGTTCATCGACTCGCCTACCATGCAGGATATCAACCCCGAGCTCGAACCGTTCAATATCCACGTTCTCGCGTACTTCGACAACGGCTTCCGCTGCGTTACCACATCGAACAAGCCGGTGAACAGTGTTGAAGACATGGCAGGTCTCAATATCCGCACACCAGAGAACCAGATAGTAATGGAGACTATGTCCGCACTTTCCGCGCAGCCTATGAGCTACCCGTTCGCAGAGCTCAAGGAAGCCCTCAAGAACGGCACCTTCGACGCGCAGGAGAACCCTATCCCCGTAATCTACAACAACAAGCTTTATGAGGTGCAGAAGTATCTCTCGATAACCAACCACAGCTATGACGCTATGCCGCTCACGATAAGACAGGATCTCTGGGAGAGCCTTAAGCCCGAGTACCGTGACATTATCTCCGCTGCGGCAAAGACTGCCGAGACCGAGGACAGACAGCTTATCAAGGCACAGACAGAGGATCTGGTGGAGAAGCTCGTCTCCGAGGGCGGCATGGAGGTCACATATCCCGACCTCGAACCGTTCAAGAAGGCTACCGAGCGCGTTACCGACGTGTTCGCGGATATCTACGGTCAGGAGCTTATCGCGGCTGTCAAGGCGGCTGTTCAGTAATGCCGGTGTAAATCTTCCGGGATACAGGGAGAAAAGCAATATTTATATCTTAAATGCGGAGGAAATTGACAATGTCTTTCAATACACATGATATCGGGCGTGACGCGTTCATGCTCAACGGCGGGCTCGGTTTTGAGGGCTATGACTGGTGGTGGCATTCGTTCACCGGCGTGAACGACCGTACAGGCAAGGAAAAGTCCTTCTTTGTAGAGTTCTTTACCTGCAACCCGGTGCTCGGCGGCGACGAGCCTGTGCTCGGACAGACCGAGGAGAACAAGCGCCTTCGCAGGAAGCCGTCCTATATGATGGTCAAGGCGGGCTGCTGGGGCGAGGGCAAGTGTCAGCTCCACCGGTTCTTCCCGTGGAACAAGGTGCGCATCACGAATAGCGTTCCCTTCATGATGAGCATTGCCGACTGCGTGGTATCGGAGACTATCCTCCGCGGAAGCGTCGAGGTAACGCCGGAGCAGTCCGAAGACCCCGGATATATGTGCGACTGCGGCACCATGGAGTGGTCGCTTCGCATGGACAAACAGATACCTTTCAATGTCGGCTACGGTGCGGGTAAGATGTTCCGCAGCATGGAGGCATTTGAGATGTATTGGCACGCCGAGGGCATGAAGACGCTGTACACCGGCTATGTGATGCTCAACGGCGAGCGTTATACCGTGACTCCCGAAACTTCCTACGGCTATGCGGACAAGAACTGGGGCAAGAATTTCACGAGCCCGTGGATCTGGCTGTCTTCCTGGGATCTTATGAGCTTAAGGACCGGTAAGCGCCTTGAAAACAGTGTGTTCGACATAGGCGGAGGCTGTCCGAAGGTATATTTCATGCCGCTTAAACGCAAGCTTCTCGGAGCCTTCATGTATGAGGGCACACCCTACGAGTTCAACTTTTCCAAGCCGTGGACAGGCGCAAAGACCGTGTTCCGCACAAAGGAGACCGAACGAGAGGTGTTCTGGTACGTCGTGCTGGAGAATAACGAAGCGGTAATGACAGTGAGAGTACGCTGTCCCAAGACGGATATGCTGCTCGCAAACTATGAGGCTCCGGACGGGAGCAAGCGCCATAACCGTCTGTGGAACGGCGGTACGGGTTTGGGGCTTATCCGGTTGTACAGCAAGTCTGCGGGCGGAAAGCGCACCCTTATCGACGAGATTCAGGCGGTACACATAGGCTGTGAGTACGGCGAGTTCGGTGAAGCGGACTCGGATAAGTGAGTGCTCTTGTCTTGGCGGTACGGACGGTGTATAATGCATCCGAAGCGCTGAAAATGAAAAAAGTATTGAAAAATATATTAAAAAGGTGTATAATGTTTAAGAATATTTGCATGGACATCGTTCCGTAAGGAGGAGCATTTATGAGCGATGACACGAAACTGACGGTCGGGAAAGACGAAAACTATATACCGACGGGGCTTCCGGGAGGATTCTTTATCTACAACGCCGGAAAGACCGACGAGATATACTTTGCCGAAGAAAATGTCATAAAGCTGTTCGGCTGTGAAACTATGGCGGAGTTCCGCGATTTTACCGGCAACAGCTTCAAGGGCATGGTACACCCGGAGGACTATGACAAGATACAGAACGAGATACAGTCCCAGACCATGACCATAGAGAAGCGGCATGACTATGTGCGCTACCGCATCGTAGACAAGCAGGGCAATACCCACTACATAGAGGACTTCGGACACCTTCTCCACGGCGAGAACGGCATGAGCTTCTTTTATGTGTTCATTGTGGACATCGACAAGAACGAGTACCTTAACCGGAGCCGCAACAGCTTCGCCGAGACTCAGATCTTCTCCATGAACCAGAACAACGACCGCCTTACCGGACTCTACAACATGGCGACGTTCTATCAGAAGGTCCAGGAGCTTATCTCCGACCCCGTGAAGCGCGTTCAGGCGAAGTTCACTTTCGTCCACATGGACATCACCAACTTCAAGATCTTCAATGAGCGGTACGGCTTCCAGCGCGGTGACGACCTGCTCTGCCGCGTTGCCTACACCATTCGCAACATCTTCGGTGACAACAGCATAATCTCCCGATTCTCCAACGACCACTTCGTGGTATGCACCGTTGCCGAGAACGTCGGCGAAATGGTCACCGAGGTGCATGACGCTGTTCTCCAGATAATCGAGGGTACCCGCGTCGAGATCCGCGCCGGTATCTATGAGCTTGAAGACACCTGCACCGAAGTAGGTCTCGCCTGCGACCATGCGCGTCTTGCCTGCAACACGGTAAAGCACCGCTACGATGTGATATACAGCATCTACGACGTGACCCTCTACGAAAAGCTCCGCAAGCAGCAGTACGTCGTTGACTATGTTGACGACGCTATCGAGAAGGAATACATCAAGGTGTTCTATCAGCCCGTTATCCGTGTCGCTACCGGCGAGATATGCGGCTATGAGGCGCTTGCGCGCTGGATAGACCCCAAGTTCGGCTTCCTGTCTCCCGCAGACTTCATAGAAACGCTTGAAAAGTTCCACCTTATCCACAAGATCGACAGCTACGTCGTCAAGAAGGTATGTGAGGACTACAACATTCTCCGCGACCACGGCGAGCCTATCGTTCCCGTGTCGATAAACCTGTCGAGACTGGATTTCGAGCTTTGTGACATAGTCGATGTAATTGAGAACTACCGCAGGCTCTACAATGTCCCGCGTGAGATGCTCGACATCGAGATCACGGAAAGCGCCCTCAACGCGAAGAACGACCACCTGAAAAACGAGATACGCAAGTTCCGCACCTCGGGCTTCCAGATCTGGATAGACGACTTCGGAAGCGGGTATTCCTCGCTCAACACGCTCATGGAGTACGATTTTGACGTGCTTAAGCTCGATATGGAGTTCCTGCGCACCTACGATAAGAACCCGCGCACCGGCGCTCTCATCAACTACATCGTCTACGCTGCCGTGGAAATGGGCGTAAAGCCGCTCTGCGAAGGCGTCGAGACCCAGGAGCACTATGATTTCCTGAAAGACATAGGCTGTGAGAGGGCGCAGGGCTACTTCTTCGGCAAGCCCATGCCGCTCGAAGAGACCAGGAATTTCACCCGTGCGAAAGGTCTCAGGTGGGAGACCGTGGCGGACAGATGAGTATGCTTGGAGTATGTCTGCTTTTCGTAGGCATCGTGCTGATAAACAACGGTGCCTGCACTCTGATGAAGGCGGAGCCGAAAGCCGCCGCGGTGATGAACATTTTCACCGGCGGGCTGTCGCTCGTGATCAACATACTGAATCTTATACAGGGCAATTACTATGCGGCGGGAACGGGGCTGCTGTTCTGCTTCACCTACCTTTTCGTCGCGGCGCTTGACCTGTTCGGTCTGGACGAAAAGCCGTTCCATATCTTCTCGGTATTCGTGGCGGTCAACGCTGTGGTGTTCGGCATAGTTGAGGGTATCACCGGCAATGCCGCACTCGGTATCGTGCCGGATATACGCTGGGCGGCGATATGGTGGCTCTGGGCGCTGCTGTGGGGAACATCCATGCTCGCTCTGCTCGGGAAGAAAACGGGCAAGCTCGTACCGGTGCTCCAGATATCCGAGGGCATAATAACCGCATGGGTGCCGGGAGTAATGATGCTGCTGAATGTATGGTGAGCGGCACTGCTGAAACGCCTGTCCAGGACAGGATAATTAACGGTATCAGCTGCGATCTTTTACGACATCGGCTATATCCGATATCAAAGATCGCAGAGGAAAAAATAAGGAGGACAAACAATTATGAAAACATTGAAAACTGTATCGGCTGTCGCAGCCGCAGCTATTGCGATCTCTGCCGTATCTGTGACCGCAGGCGCAACTCTTGCGGTAGCGGAAAATCCTGACCCCGCGCTGTCCAGCACAGCGGGTATGTGGATGCAGAAGATCTATGTTCCGAGCGAGGGCATCGACTTCGGTATTGATCCCCGTGAGCTCGGCTCGGTAAAGTTCACATTCACACCCCAGACCCCCGAGGACTTTGAGGGAGCAATGGGCGGTGCTGTGATCCTTTCGAGCGGACCTACCCTGAGCGTTGACCACAACTGGCCGCAGGCTAACTTCTGGGGCGTTTACGACGAGGAGCATGAGCTCTACGGAAGAGATCCCGAAAACGACGAGAACCCGATACAGATACAGAACGAGGGCGACTATGTTTACTCGCTCACACTCAATGTCGATGACACCAACAATGTACAGGATGACGCTTACAATGACGATTCCGCGTATGTTCAGATCGCACTTTCCGAGTGGGGTAAGGAGATATTCACCGATATCGAAGTCCTGAGCCTTGAGCTCTTCGACAAGTCCGGCGGACTCATCGCAACATTCGACGGCAACGGCAAGTTCACGGCAGGCCCCGCTTTCACAGGCGCTTCCGAACAGGCAGCCGCTCCCGCAGAGACAGCAGCTCCCGTTGAGGAGACCCCTGCGGCTGACACAGCTTCCGTTCAGGCAGGCGATGTTCAGGCTGCTGCTGTATCGTCCAAGGGCTCTCCGGACACCGGTATAGGTGATGTTGCAGCTGTTGCAGGTATAGCTATCGCTGCTTTCGGCGGCATCATGATCGCAAGGAAGAGAAAGTAAATCCTGTTCTCCGCCGTGGATCGGGTGGATCTGCGGCGGAGAAAACTACCTGCCCGCACCACGGACAAAGCCGTGATCGACACGGAAAGCCCTGCGCGGGTGAGGATAACAATTCCCGGAGGCTGATAAAATGGCATCAAATAACAATAATCATGTGTTTACTCAGAATCCTATCGTAAGACGTATTTCCAGGATAAACGAATACGACGGCGGTACAGTCTGCACATATAAAGGTATCGCGGGCAAGCTTCTGTTTTTCGTCCTTATGGTGGCGGTAGGCGTAGCCCTTTGTCTGATCGTCAAGAACAGTGCCTTTATTGCGGGGGAGACCGTGTTTGAGGGCGTGCTGTATGAAGACTCCGACCCGATAGTCATTACCAAGATCGATCTGATCCTTATGGGGGCAGCGACGCTCATATCCATTATCGCTCCGTTCGTGGCTATTTTCGCGCGCCCGGCTATCCCGGTGGTAGGCTCGCTTTTCTGCGTGGCGACAGGCTATATGCTGTCATGGCTCGCGGTGACCTTTGCCGACCAGTACATGGCACCGGTGCTGCTCGCCCTTGTTATCACACTTATAATAGTGTTCACAATGGGATTCCTGTACGGAATGGGCATCATACAGGTAACACAGAAGGTCAAGACCTTCATTATGACGGCTATGATAACTGTCTGCGTAGGAAGCCTGCTGCTGTTGATAGGCTCTTTTATCCCGGTCGTAAACGGCTTTGTCGCACAGATCATGTCCAACCCGGTTATTTCTATCGGCGGAAGCGTGCTCATGGTAATAGTAGGTACTCTGTTCCTGCTGGTTGACTTCGACACTATCCGTGAGTGCGTTGAGAAGGGACTTCCGAAGAAGTATGAGTGGTATGCGGCATACGCTCTTGCGTTCAGCGTTATCTGGCTCTACTTCAAGGTCCTTCAGCTCGTTATCAAGATCATGGGCAAGCGCGACTAAAAACTTATAAGACCAAAGACTGCATCTCCACCGCAACGGGGAGGTGCAGTTCTGATATATCACTGTTCACACAGGCATACAAATCAATTACGAGGTGATGAATACCATGGACAAGATCAGGAAAAAGCTGGGCTTCGGCTGTATGAGGCTCCCGATGAAGGGCGGAGAGGTGGTTGAACCGCAGTTCTGTAAGATGATTGACCGGTTCCTCGAAGAAGGCTTCAACTACTTCGATACGGCGCACGTCTATATCGGCGGCAAGAGCGAAAAGTCGATAAAGACCTGTCTTACTGACAGATACCCGAGAGACAGGTACCTGCTGACGGACAAGCTCACCGATTCCTGCTTTCAGAAACAGGATGACATACGGCCGTTCCTCGAAAAGCAGCTTGAGCTGTGCGGGGTGGAGTACTTCGACTTCTACCTGATGCACGCGCAGAACGCCGGCAACTACGAGAAATACAAGCGGTGCAGAGCGTATGAGACGGCGCTTGAGCTCAAAGCGGAGGGTAAGATACGTCACCTCGGGATCTCATTCCACGATACGGCGGAGGTGCTCGAACGCATACTCACCGAGTACCCGCAGGTGGAGACAGTGCAGATACAGTTCAACTACCTCGACTACGACGACCCCGCAGTCCAGAGCCGCAAGGTTTACGAGGTGTGCCGGAAGTTCGGCAAGCCGGTGATAGTCATGGAGCCGGTCAAGGGCGGGTGCCTCGCTAACCTTCCGGCAGCGGCGGCGGACGTGCTGAACTCGCTGGGCGGGGGAACTCCGGCAAGCTATGCGATAAGGTACGCGGCAGGCTTCGAGGGCATGATAATGACGCTCTCCGGAATGAGCAGCATTGAACAGCTCGAAGACAATATCGGCTTCATGAAGGACTTCAGGCCGCTTACCGAAGACGAAAACGCGGCGGTAAAGCGCGTGGTGGAGATCATGCACACGAAGGATCTTATTGCGTGTACAGCGTGCAAGTACTGCGTTCCCGGCTGTCCCATGAAGATCTCCATACCGGATCTGTTTTCCTGCATGAACGCGAAGGAGATAACCCGCGACTGGAACCCGGGTATGTACTATCACAATGTTTATACCAAGAACGGAGGAAAGGCTTCCTCATGCATTAAGTGCGGGCGATGTGAGAACGTCTGTCCCCAGCATCTTCCGATACGGGATCTGCTGATAAAGGTAGCGGAGGAGTTTGAGAAATAAAAGAATGCTCCCGTCGGCTTGCTTTACCGACGGGAGCTCTGTGTTTTCCGTGTTATGACTGTGTATTCATCATTCGATCAGGACGAGCAGATCAGAGTATTCATTCATCATTTCGACCAAACCGCCGAGGGACGACGTGAGCATCTGGAACAATCCGTCGATATAGCACAGTATGATAACGACCACGCCCGCAAGAGGAATAGCGATGTTGATGAACGGGATCTTTGAATTTCTTGTATATGAGAACAACAGCATTATCGGTATCAGGAAAAGCATGTTGCCGGTCATTCCGAAGCCCCATGCCATGGCTTCCTTCATACCCTGCATTACGGACACACCGATGATGACAACGTGCATTGCGGCGAAAACGATGAGAAGTCCAATATCGACGAGAGAGTAGACCACGATGATAAGTATCAGGTGGCGTGAAAAATGGAGAGAGTTCCTGTTTGAATGAAGGAAGCTATGGTATTCGGCGAGAGACCTTCCCTGATTGAGAAACATTTTCTCGCGTATCTTCATGAAGCGTATCAGGGAAATGAACATCAGGAAGCTTAGCGGCGGCTTTGTTGTAAGGAGCGGCGACACCCAGATCGGAAGCGTTATAGCTCGGTCTGTCGCAAGTACCTTGATAACTATGCAGAATACCTCGTAAGCTATCGGGAATATCACGAGGGCGCGGAACAGCATCAGCTTTTTCCCCGTGAAGAATCTGGTCGGTGTGTAGTCCATGAAGAACATGGTCAGCGTACACAGTAGAACGTCAATGAAGATGTTGAAAGCAATATAGCCGTGGTATCCCGGGATCTCGTTCAGGAATTGTTGAAAGGCGGCCGCAGATTCTTCCCTTCCGCCCGAGAGAGGCTCAAGCACGCCGATGATATAGCGTTCGTAGACGAATATGAACAATGCAAACAAACCGGCGGAGAGCGAAACGTATGTAATAATGGTATTCTTGTATTCTCCGCGCCGGTTGAACAGGATCGCAAAAATGCTTATGAGCAGCAAGGGGAGCGCCAGAGAATCAATGACGGTCATTATACCCTCGTCCAGGAAGAACGGATTACCGTTCCCGAAGCGCTGCTGCTTCATCGTCTCAATGATCTGTACCTGAGACAGCACGATACAGGTCCAGCCCAGAAATTTAAGCAGGGAAGGGGAGAGCGGGCCGCGGTATTTTATGTCCACCTTATTAAAGACATCATTTAACCAGCGTTTTTCTTTGAGATCTTTCTTCTGTCTGCGCTTTTCAAGCCACGAAAGCTTTTTTTCGGGAGCCTCAGTGACCGTTTCTCCGGGATCTGATATCTCGACGGGCGTATCGGCGGCTTCGACAACCTCGTCCGCTGTTTCGACGGCGGGTGTTTCGTCGGCGGGTGTTACTCTGGTAAGCTCTTCGTTCATTTTTCTTTCCTCTTTGTCGGTAAGTCGGCTCTCCGAAAGGACAGATCACCATGTATGATACCATTATAACATGAATTGAAACAATAATCAAGAAAAACATGAAAAAAACATATATTTGTGCCTGAATTGAAACTTTAAGTATATAATCCTGCTTAAAAAGTCGGAAATACAACGCAAAATATCCGAAATACAACTTTTTTTGATTTTTTGTGAAAAAACTATTGCAAATTCCGCGCAAATGTGATATGATATATCTCGTAAATCTATGCGGAAGAAAATTCCGCGCTTTCAGCCAACATTATATTTAGGAGGAAACCACAAATGGCACTGAAAAATCAGTATCTCACAGAACTTCTTGAAAGAGTGAAGAAAAGAAATGCGAATGAACCCGAATTCATTCAGACCGTGACCGAAGTTTTCGAGTCTATCGAGCCCGTCATCGAAAAGAGACAGGATCTCGTTGACGCAGGCGTTCTCGAGCGCATCGTTGAGCCCGAAAGACAGATCATGTTCCGCGTTCCGTGGGTTGACGACAAGGGCAAGGTTCAGGTAAACCGCGGCTACAGAGTACAGTTCAACTCCGCTATCGGTCCGTACAAGGGCGGTCTTCGCTTCGCTCCCAACGTATATATCGGTATCATCAAGTTCTTAGGCTTCGAGCAGATCTTCAAGAACAGCCTTACCTCTCTCCCCATGGGCGGCGGCAAGGGCGGTTCCGATTTCGACCCGCAGGGCAAGTCCGACGCTGAAGTTATGCGTTTCTGCCAGAGCTTCATGAGCGAGCTTTACAGACACATCGGTCCGAACCTCGACGTTCCCGCAGGTGACATCGGTGTCGGCGGACGTGAGATCGGCTACCTCTTCGGTCAGTACAAGAGACTCAAGAACGAGTTCTCCGGCGTTCTCACAGGCAAGGGTTTCGAGTACGGCGGATCCCTCATCAGACCCGAGGCTACCGGCTACGGCGCTACCTACTACGCGGTTGAGATGCTCAAGCACTTCGGCGACGACATCAAGGGCAAGACAGTTGCTATCTCCGGCTTCGGTAACGTTGCATGGGGCGTTGCTCTCAAGGTTACAGAGCTCGGCGGCAAGGTCGTTACCCTCTCCGGTCCGGACGGCTATGTATATGACAAGGACGGCATCAGCACTCCCGAAAAGATCGCTTACATGCTCGAAATGCGCGCTTCCTGCCGCAACAGAGCTCAGGACTATGCAGACAAGTTCGGCGCAGAGTTCCATGCAGGCGAGAAGCCGTGGGGCGTTAAGGCTGACATCATCATGCCTTGCGCTACTCAGAACGAGGTCAACATCGACGAGGCTAAGAAGATCGTTGCAAACGGCGTGAAGTACTACGTTGAGGTTTCCAATATGCCTACAACAAACGAGGCTATCGCTTACCTCAAGGAGAACAAGGTCATCGTTGCTCCGTCCAAGGCTGTTAACGCAGGCGGCGTTGCGGTATCCGGTCTCGAAATGTCCCAGAACTCCATGCGCTACAACTGGACAGCGGAAGAAGTTGACGAGAAGCTCAAGGGCATCATGAAGAACATCTTCGCTGCTTCCGTAAAGGCTGCGAACGAGTACGGTCTCGGTGACGACCTTGTTGCCGGCGCTAACATCGCAGGCTTCCTCAAGGTTGCAGAGGCTATGAAGGCTCAGGGCGTAGTTTGATAATTAACCCGACATAAAAAGCGGACTGCGCAGTTTGAAGACTGCGCAGTCTTTTTTGTGTATAAGGAAAATAAAAAGCTGTATTTACAGCTCGGTGACGATCTCGCTGCGGGGCTTGCGCCTGGGGTGGCGCTCCGAGGGTTCCATTGCGATGCCGCTCACGGGAATAAGCCCTATCATGTTGTACGCCTTTGTCTCGGGGAACAGCTCTCCGAGCGCGTTCACGTCGAAATGTCCGATCCATGTCGAGCCGTAGCCGAGGTCATGTATTTCCAGCAGCATATGTGTTATCACGATAGCCGCGTCAACGTCGGCGAAGCTCTTCTTGTCGGACGGGCGCGTCCATGCCTGCGCGGGGTCGGCTCCGACAGCGAAGATCACCTTCGCCGGCTCAATGAACTTCATTCCGGTGCAGGAGATAAGCTTTGCGCGGGCTTCCTCGCTGCGGAATGCCCAGATCTTTATCGGCTGGTAGTTTACCGCTGTGGGAGCGGCGATGCCGGCTTCTATGATCTTGTTTATGTCCTCTTCCGGGATATCGCGTCCGTCAAAGCCGCGCACCGAGTATCTTGCTTTTGCGAGTTCGAGAAAATCCTTCATGGGTGCCTCCTGTGTTCTGGCGGAGTGAGCCGCCGGTAATTATTATTTGCTGTGTAACAACAAACAGATGATAATTTACAATTGAGGTGCGCACAAGGCTCGCGGATTAAATCATCGTTTCCTTAAATATCGTCCGGTCGTTGTTACAACACAACTTTATTATACCACGTTCCGGGTGTAAAGTCAATTTGTTCACCGGCTTAAAATGCCGCCCGGCAAAAATTTTTAAAAAGGGTATTGACAAATCGGGGAAAACGTGATATAGTATGTTTAGCACTCAGAGAGAAAGAGTGCTAACACTCATAAAGTGAGACTGCTAATGCGGCGCTTCGGAAAGGAAAGCGGCGTGGGGTTCGGAAAGAGGGCGGTGAACATGGAAAGAAGAGCCTACAAGATACTCGATGTTATCGTTGACGAGTATATCCGCACCGGCGAGCCTATCGGTTCAAAGGCTGTGCAGGAGCTGCTCGATATCCAGGTGTCCTCCGCGACTATCCGCAACGAAATGGCGGCGCTCGAACAGCAGGGGCTGCTCGAACACCCTCATACCTCGGCGGGCCGCGTTCCTACCTACAAGGGACTGCGCCTTTACATCAGCAGGCTTGCGGAAAAGCAGATACCCGAGTCCGACCGGAAGGAGATAGACCGTATCTTCGAGGATATGGAAGGCATGACCGATGAGGTCATAATCGAGAACGCGGCAAGAGCTCTCTCGGAGTTCACCAAATGCGCGATCGTGTCCGCAAACGACTCCGGTAAGTTCTCGGTCATCACCAAGGTTGAGGTTATCCCCACCGGGCGGAGAATGTACGTCCTGATGATGATGACCTCGGGCGGCGGAGTAAAGAACCGCGTGTGCAGGCTCTCCTTCGACCTGACCCACGAGCAGATGGACTTTTTCCGCAGCTTCGTCAACGACAACCTGCAGGGTGTGAACTTAAAGGAGCTGTCCGATGACTACATGGATAATCTGACGGCGGCGCTCGGAAGCTACATGATAACGCTTTCACCGCTTCTTAAGGGTATAGCGGAGCTTTCCGCGGACATCATAAGCGAGCGCGTTCATATCGAGGGCGAGGAAAACCTCATAGAATGCAGCGAGCTCAAAGGCACCGAGATAGCGGCGGTGCTCAGACAGAAGGAAGCGCTCACGAGAGCTTTCGACAGCACCTTCTCCGGTATAAACGTTCTGTTCGGACAGGAAAACGACACCTTCGTCATTTCCAACTCCAGCATGATAACCGGAACGTTCAGCAAGGGCGGAGAGAATGTGGGCGGCTTCGGAGTGATAGGACCCATGAGGCTTGAATACAAAAAGATCATTCCTTATATAGAATATTTCACCGATAAGGTCACCGACCTTCTTTCAAGAGAAGGCGGCGGCTCGGAAGGAGATGATTTTACCGATGAAAAGGAGGAGACATAAGTTGAGTGATATCAAAGAGAAGCTCATGCGTGAAAAGAGCAAGGAAGAAACGGAAGTGACCGGAGAAGAGACCGCGGAAGCTGCTGAAACAGCGGAAACCGCCGAAGAACCGGAGACCGAGGTGATAACGGAGCCGGAAAAGGACACCCGCGACGATGAGATAGCAAAGCTTAAGGAACAGCTCATGCGCAACATGGCGGAGTATGACAACTACCGCAAGCGTACCGCCAAGGAAAAGGCAGAGCTGATGCCGGACATCACCGCGAGAGTGGTAAGCGATTTTCTACCGGTGCTCGACAACCTCGAAAGAGCGCTTGCGGCGGACTGCACCGACGAGGGCTACAAGAAGGGCGTACAGATGATCTACGATTCGTTCGTCGGGACGCTCGAAAAGCTCGGAGTCGAGAAGGTGCCGTCGGAGGACTTTGACCCTTCGATGCATCAGGCTGTGCAGCAGGTGCAGAGCGATGAGGTCGAGAGCGGAAAGATCGTGAACGTGTTCCAGAACGGCTATCGTATCGGAACAAAGGTCATAAGGTTCGCAATGGTGTCCGTTGCACAGTAGCGGAGACGTAAAAAGTAAACCATGCAAGGGTCACACCGTATAAAGCACGGTGCTGCCCGGAAAAAGAATAAAATATAAACAGGAGGCAATTATTATGAGCAAGATCATAGGAATCGATTTAGGAACTACCAACTCGTGCGTATCCGTTATCGAAGGCGGAGAAGCTACGGTGATCACCAACAGCGAAGGCAGCAGAACAACTCCTTCCGTTGTTGCGTTCACAAAGGACGGCGAGAGACTTGTAGGTCAGCTCGCAAAGAACCAGGCGGTGACCAACCCCGAGAGAACGATAATCTCCATAAAGCGTCACATGGGAAGCGATTACAAGGTGGATATCGACGGCAAGAAGTACACCCCGCAGGAGATATCCGCGATGATACTCCAGAAGCTCAAAACTGAGGCGGAGAGCTACCTCGGCGAGAAGGTGACCGACGCGGTCATCACTGTCCCCGCTTACTTCACCGACTCTCAGCGTCAGGCTACCAAGGATGCCGGTCAGATCGCGGGTCTCAATGTTCACAGAATCATCAACGAGCCTACGGCGGCGGCGCTCGCTTACGGCATCGACAAGGAGAATGACCAGAAGATCGTTGTATATGACCTCGGCGGCGGTACCTTCGATGTATCCGTTATCGAGATCGGCGACGGCGTTCAGGAAGTTCTCGCTACCGCCGGCAACAACCACCTCGGCGGCGACGACTTCGACCAGAGAGTTATAGACTACCTCGTATCGGAGTTCAAGAAGTCCGACGGAACAGATCTCCGCAACGACAAGTTCGCTATGCAGAGACTCAAGGACGAGGCTGAAAAGGCTAAGATAGCACTTTCCAACTCGACCTCCGTAAACGTGAATATCCCGTATATCACAGCTGACGCGACCGGTCCGAAGCATCTCAACGTAACACTTACAAGAGCAAAGTTCAACGAGCTTACCGCAGACCTCGTGGAAGCTACCATGGGACCGCTTAAGCAGGCGGTAAGCGACTCCGGACTTAAGCTCGGCGAGATAGACAAGATACTGCTCGTAGGCGGCTCGACCCGTATCCCCGCAGTTCAGGAAGCCGTTAAGGGCTACCTCGGCAAGGAGCCGTTCAAGGGCATCAACCCCGATGAGTGCGTGGCAATGGGTGCGGCTCTCCAGGGCGGCGTTCTCAACAAGGAAGTCACCGGTCTGCTGCTGCTTGACGTAACTCCTCTGTCACTCGGTATCGAGACCCTCGGCGGTGTCTGCACGAGAATGATCGAGAGAAACACCACTATCCCGACCAAGAAGACTCAGGTTTACTCAACAGCGGTGGATAACCAGCCGAGCGTTGATATCAACATCTTACAGGGCGAGCGTGAATTTGCGAAGGACAACAAGTCCATAGGCACATTCCGTCTCGACGGCATAGCTCCCGCTCCGAGAGGCGTACCGCAGATCGAAGTTACCTTCGATATCGACGCGAACGGTATCGTCAACGTATCCGCTAAGGATCTCGGCACCGGCAAGGAGCAGCACATCAGCATCACAGCCTCCACCAACATGAGCAAGGAGGATATCGACCGCGCTGTCAAGGACGCTGAGGCTTATGCGGCGGAAGACGCGAAGAAAAAGGAAGAGATAGATGCCCGCAACGAAGCCGACCAGATGGTATATCAGGTCGAGAAGTCGATGAACGACTTCGGCGACAAGGTAACTCAGTCCGACAAGGACGCTGTTAACCCGAAGCTTGAAGCTCTTAAGGATGCCCTCAAGGGTCAGGACATCAACGCTATCAAGAACGCGAAGGAAGAGCTCCAGAAGGCGTTCTACGAGGTAGCTCAGAGAGTTTACCAGCAGACAGGCGGTGCTCCCGGTGCAGGCCCCGATGTTTCCGGTCAGGGAACAAGCGGCATGGGCGGATCTCCGGACGACAACATCGTTGATGCGGATTTCAAGGACGCAAACTGATAATACAAAGCATAAAAGTCAGGAGTGCTGTCGGGACATTCTTCCCGACAGCACCTTTGCCGATTATGAACGAAGCGGAATGCTTCGGAAAAGGAGACAAGTATGGCGGAAAAACGCGATTATTATGAAGTGCTCGGGATACAGAAGGGTGCCACCGAGGACGAGATAAAGAAAGCATACCGCAAAATGGCGAAGATGTATCACCCCGACCTTCACCCGGACGACCCGGACGCAGCCGAGAAGTTCAAGGAGGTCAACGAGGCGAACGACGTTCTTTCCGACCCGCAGAAACGACAGCGCTATGACCAGTTCGGCCACGCGGGCGTTGACCCGTCCTACGGTGCGGGCGGCGGAGGCGGCTTCGGCGGTTTCGGAGGCTTCGGCGGTTTTTCGTCCGGCGACGGCATAGATCTCGGCGACATATTCGACTCGTTCTTCGGCGGTATGGGAGGAGGCTCCCGTTCGAGCGCCGATCCGAACGCTCCGAGACGCGGCACCGATATTTCCACAAGTGCGACTATAAGCTTTATGGAGGCGTGCAAGGGTGTTAAGCTCGATATCGACGTGAACCGCTCCGAGGTGTGCGACACCTGTAACGGTAACGGCGCAAAGCCCGGTACATCGCCCAAGACCTGTCCGGACTGCAACGGCACCGGTAAGATACGCTTCAACCAGCGCACAGTATTCGGTACCATGCAGTCAACCAGAGCTTGCGGCAAGTGCGGAGGCAAGGGCAAGACCATTGAGTCGCCGTGTCCGGGATGCCGCGGCACAGGCAGGGTGATGAAGCGTGCGACGGTGACTGTGAACGTTCCCGCCGGCATAGATGACGGACAGATACTACGCGTAGCCGGAAGCGGCAATATGGGACAGAACGGCGGTCAGCGCGGTGACCTCAATGTGAAGATCTTTGTCAAGAAGGATCCGCTCTTTGAGAGAAAGGGCTTTGATGTCTGGACAGAGATACCGATAACATACTCGCAGGCGGTGCTCGGCGACGAGATCACGGTGCCTACGATCGACGGAAATGTAACATACACCGTTCCCGCGGGAACTCAGCCGGACACTGTGTTCAGACTGCGCGGAAAGGGTATCCAGCGGCTCCAGCGTGACGGCAGGGGCGACCAGCTCGTGAAGGTGATACTCGAAGTACCGAAGAACCTCACAAAGAAGCAGAAGGACGCTCTGATAGCGTTCTCCGAGCAGCTCACAGAGAAGAACTATGAAAAGCAGAACGGCTTCATGGACAGATTGAAGCGGTTCACGGACGATCTGAAAAAGAATTTCGGAATGTAATATCGTATCCCTGTACGGTTCGTGCAGGGATATGTTTTATTCGGCTTCGTGAGAAATACAGATTGGAAGTATGACTGTCAAAATCACCAAATTAGTTGAAAGATTTTAAGTCAAACTTACAAAATTCTGCTAAATCATTTACAACCGAAGCTTTTTGTGATATTATATATTAAATGGGTGTGCGCCCATGCTATCAAATCTGACCGGAGTGTGGTTTTAAAGCTATGAAGATCAAAATTAAGCTCATTATTATTGCGGCGATGTTGCTTATCATTACTATGGCGGCGTTCAGCGTATTTCTCAACATTACGCTCACCACAACATCACAGGAGATGTTCGAGAGCTATCTTTCGGATGTTTCGAACGTTCAGGCAAAGAGTCTCGGGAGTTATTCCGATGAGCTCCTTGAACGGTTTGATGTCATAACGTCCGTTCCCGCTGTTCAGAAGTTCACGTCGGGGACATACGCTTCGGGAAGCTCGGAGTTTGAGGCGGCATCAAATGTTCTCTCTTCTCTCGTGACATCCGGTTCGCTCGAAAGCGCCGTTATCTATGACAGCAGCAAGAATGTTGTGCTTGCGACGGGTACAAACGATAATGTTACCAATGCTGCCGGGATCTGTAATACAGACGCTGCAGAACGTACCGCGGTAATTTTCAGCAGCGAAGACGCAAAGAAGTCGTACGGGATCTCGGTTCAGAGCAAGGTCAACAACTACAATGTAGGTCTTGTGTTCAAGAATACGGGTATTTCCAATATAATCCAGCAATCAAAGGGTCTTGTGTTTGTTGTGGATCCGCTCGGATCAATAGCTATTACCGGTCAGACTTACGGCGGCAACTACAATCAGGGCAACGCGTCCTCACAGTTCAGCATTTATAAGGACACCGTGCTTGCAGCAGGAACGGAACCTTCAAGATTTGTTTCCGATGACGGCAGCATGATAGCTTACGCGACATCCTCGGCAAGCGGCTGGAAGGCTGTTACCAACCAGGAGTCAAGCAAGGCGCTCTCTTATTCTTCTTCCGCAACAAGCGCCGTGACAGGTGTAGCGGTCGCTATGTTCATTATATGCTTTGTGGCTGTTATCATCTTCATAATCGCTGTAACAAAGCCGCTTTATAAAATACAGGATACACTTATCAAGATAAGCCGCGGCGACCACGATGCGCGTATAGATATCATGTCCAGGAACGAATACGGCGATATAGCGCGCGTATTCAACGATATAGTCGATAACATCATTGTCAGTGAGTCGAGATACAGAACGATCATTGATATGTCTGACAACATCATCTTTGAGTGGAACCTTTCCACCAAGGAAGTATCGTTCTCCAACAACTTCAACAAGAAGTTCAGCTACCGCGCGCCGTCCGAGCACTTTGCGGACAGCTTCCTTATAAAATGTAAGGTACATCCCGAGGATGCGGACAGATATACCTCTGATCTCTCCAAGCTCGAAAAGGGAGAGAACTTCAAGCACAATGAGTACCGTATCAAGAACATTTACGGCGACTATATCTGGGTGCTTATCCGTACATCCTCTATCGTCGATTCTGAGGGCAAGACTCTCAAGATCGTCGGTGTTATCGTTGATATCGACCGTGCTAAGAAGAGTGAGAACATTCTTACTGCGCGTGCTTCGTTTGACTCGCTTACCAACGTATTCAACCGTGAAACTATCGAAGTCGCTATCAATAACGAGATCGAGCTTATCGCTGCGAGAAAGAGTGAATTTGCTATTCTGTTCGTTGATATCGACGACTTCAAGTTCTATAATGACCAGTACAGCCATGCTACCGGTGACCAGGTGCTCCGCTTTACGGCTACAACTATCAAGAATGCCGTGGGAGATAAAGGTATGGTCGGACGTTATGGCGGTGACGAGTTTATCGTCTGCATCAAGGATTCCGACAGCAATGATCCTGCTCTTATCGCGGAACAGATACTCAATACGCTGAAGGAAGGCTTTGACAGTGACTCCGGAGACCACCTCACGGTCAATGTTTCTATCGGTATATCCGTTATCAAGGATAATTCCAAGCGAGTTGAGGAGATCATTGGTCAGGCGGACGACGCTATGTACAAGATCAAGAAGAGTGGTAAGTCGAACTTTGGCTTCCTTGAGAGCTGATCGAAAAACACGGAATATGGACGGAGCATCGCTGAAGATGCTCCGTTTTTTTACAGTTTTAGTGTATATCATACAATTGGACGGGTAAAATATGGGAGTAAAATAACAAAAATGTAGAATGTAAAAAAAGGGGTTGACAAATGGATAATGTTGTGCTAAAATAAATACATTCCACTCACGGAGGACAAGTCAAGCGGCTGTCGAAAGGCAGCGAAAAAATTTTTCAAAAAAATTGAAAAAAGTACTTGACAAATGAGTGAGAGTGTGGTAAAATATTAAAGCTGTCCGATGAAGCGGGCGGCAAGCACCTTGAAAATTGAACAGCAACC
>JAFZOA010000661.1 GCA_017550775.1 Ruminiclostridium sp.
TAAAAGTTCTCGGTGCTATCTATCACCTTGAAAGCGGAGAGGTCGAGTTTTTATGAAAACAGTGCGGAGTCCACGCTGAAATATATAGCATATAATTAGGAGGAAAAAACATGGACGCTATCACAAATATGCTCACAAGAAGAAGTATCAGGAAATACAAATCTGATATGATACCAAAGGATATTATCGGGAAGATAATCGAAGCCGGGACCTACGCTCCTACGGGAATGAACAGGCAGTCCCCTGTCATTATTGCCGTTACGAACAAAGAGCTCCGCGACCGTCTTTCTGCGCTGAATGCAAGAATAATGGGAGTTGATACCGACCCTTTCTACAACGCTCCGATCGTACTGATCGTGCTTGCAAATAAAGAGTTTCCCACATACCTGTACGACGGAAGCCTTGTCATGGGCAACCTTATGCTTGCCGCGCACTCGCTCGGTCTCGGCAGCATCAGGATACACCGCGCGAGGGAGGAGTTTGAGATGCCGGAGTATAAGAAGCTTCTCGGCGACCTCGGAGTTGAGGGTAACTGGGAGGGCATCGGTCACTGCGCGATAGGCTACATCGACGGGGAAGCTCCGGCGGCGGCAAAGCGCAAGGACGGGAGAGTATTCTGGGTGGAATGACACCGTTTCAGAAGGAATGACCAAAAAAACACCGGACAGCTGTGGAATACACAGTAGTCCGGTGTTGCTTTCTTCCGGGAGCGCCGATAGGCTCAGAATTTGAAGAAGCTCGTTATTTCAAAGCCGGTGGGCATAGGTATTGTAACCATATAGATCGTGGTTAATGTAAGTCCGATGACCGCGATGAGAAGCACTACCGCGCGGTTCGGTATCTTCTTGAACACGCCGACGATACCGAGCATGAAGAGTACCACGGAGTAGATGACGTTTACGAGGTTGTACGCGTCGCCATTGGCATTATCGCGCTGACCTTCTTCAAGAATCTCGCGGGATTGTTCGAGAAGCTCGGCGGCATCCACAAAGTAAGCTGCCTGCACCCCTTCGACCTCAAAAGGAGAGTTCATATCCGGGGTCATCTCCTGAAACGCGACAAGAAGTATCGGGCTGCAGTTCTGTTCGGCAAAGGTCTCAAGCTTGCCCTGGATAAGTGCCGCCTCATCATATTTCCCTTCACTCTCGGCAAGGATCTTATCGAAGGAGTATTCCATCATTGTGTTCCACGCCATAAGGTCGGAAAGATACATCTGCATACCTGCGTTATACTCGGAGTTGCCTTCCGATGCAAGGTTGTTGCTCTTGGTGTAGTTGGTGGACTGATTGCCCCCGTGGAGCGAGCCTATCCACGATGCCCACGCGGAGAGCAGAGCGGTGATACCTAAGAATACAGCCACAAGTACTTCGACGGTATTTTCGCTGAATACCTTTCTCTTCTTCTTCGGAGCCTGCCCGGGGGTAAGCTCTGCTGTTTCTTCTGTTTCGATGATGTTTTCTTCTGACATGGTTTTGTCCTCCTGATATGATGTGTTTATGAGAGTGTAATACTTCCGTTATCAGTTATTATCTGACAATGTATGTTATGGGATCCGAGTAGTAGTAGTCACCGTAGATATCGGTGATCTTGAAGCAGTAACTGTATTTCCCGGCGGGAAGCTTTGCGTAAACCACATTGTCCCCGTCCTTCCACTGGTATGTCTCGGTGCTGCGGTATTCGGAATCGTCGTCACGATAGTAAACGGGAACGATCTTGTCGCCGGAGCTCAGCGATGTTATCTTGCGGGAGGAGTTGCCGTGCTCGCCGATGCCGTCCCACGCGCCTTCGATTTTTACTCCGTCCGGACTGTATTTGATCCTGAGATTGGTGCGCTTGCCGTTGAGATAGATCGGAGAGGTATAAACGAAATATGTATCGGTGGTCTCCGCAACGTATGTCGGAAGAAGCTGGCCGTCCGGAAGCGCGAGCCATAAGCCGTCAAAGTTGTCCGCGAATATGCCGTTTTCCCAGTCACAGATCACGTCAAAGACCTCGCCGAGCTCGTAAACCGTACCGTCGTCCGCGATGAGGCTTAAGCAGGCACGAACATTTGCGGTGTTGGCAAGACCGCTTTCGTCAAGCGCAAATCCGTATGCAACGCCTTCGGAAACAGACGGCTCAAGCAAAAAGGTGATAAGACTGCTCTCTCCGCCGGCTTCGGTGTAATCTTCGAAGTATGAGTCGTCAAAGTAATCGTACTCACAGTCGGTGGTCGTCCAGTCACCTTCTTCGTTGAAGAATGCGTCATTCGTGTAGCTGTCGTCGCTGTCGCCCTTCGCTATCATATCCACGAGGGAGAGGTAGTAGGGGCTGATGCAGATGCCGGACAGAATGCTGAGCTCGTAGGAACCCTGGAGCTGGAGAGGGTAGTACACCGAAAGCCCCGACGCGTGCTTGTGGTCGCTTCCGTTCCTGTTATAGACGATACACTTGTCAAGCGCCGAAAGCACATTCTTCCCGTCCGCGTACTTCGAGCAGTTGTTCACGATACCGCCGATATCCACCATGTTGGTGTAGCCCTCGGCTTTGTTGTTGCCGCCGAAGTTGTCTGCGCTTGTCACGCCTCTGACTATCCCGGAAAGGTTCTCATCTGCGGCTTTATACAGAGTCCTTGCGTAGTCGTTGAACGCTGTTATCAGGTCGTCGAACTTTCCGAGGTCAACAATCGTGAACGTGCACTGGTCTTCCTGTCCGTACACTGCGCATTCGTCGTAGAAGCTGTCCGCGACTACCTTGCCGAGCTCTGCGCCGCCTGCGGACGGGTTCCCCGCGAGGTAGGTGCCGTAGGTGGTATAATCCCAGCCTGCACCGGGCTCGGATTCCTGCGAGCCGTAGAAGAATCTTGCGTATGTAGCGAGTATATTCGCGGTCTCTGCGGTAGCCATGAGACAGCAGTCAAAGCCTATGAACTCAAACTTGTCGGTCATGTTCGGGTAGACCTTCGAGAGTGCGGTGTTGATCTCGGAGAGAGTCAGCGAGTCAAAGTCATTAAGCTCGTCGAAGCACACGCCCGAAATGCTTCCGCCGCCGTGATCCCAGAACACAACGCCCATTTTCTCCGCCGGGTACTCCTTTACTCCCCAGTTCAGGAAGTCGGAGAGTGTTGATGACGAGCCCATGTTTGCAAGCTTTACGGAATCCACAAGGTTTATGTCGTTGTTCTGGACGACATAGCGCTCGCAGGCATTGGTGCTGAACATTTCGTTGTACCATACACTCGTACCGCCGGTCTGAACGACAAACTTCACATTGCTGCTTGCCTGTGCGTCGAGCATCTGAACAATGTCCGATGTGGCGGAGCCCTGTCCGCTGCTTTCGAGGTCGGTGCCGCACATATAAACGAATATCGTCCATGTGTCCTTGTCGCCCATGGGCTTGTTTTTCCCGGCGGCGCGTGAAATGTTCATCGTTCCGTCGGCATCGTTCACCGACAATGACAGGTTCGTGAAAGCTCTGTCCGCTGTTTCCGTTTCGCCGCTTCCGGTGTCCTCGGTAACGGCGGCTTCTGTCTCCGCAGTAGTAGTAGTAGTGGCTTCGGAAGCCGTTGTTTCCTGCGCAGTTGTGGTAACTGTGGTCTCAGCCGCAGTCGTTGCAGCGGTCGTCGTCTGCGCCGGAGCGCTTCCCGAACAGCCCGCCGTCAGCAGAACAGCCGCGGCTGTTACCGCCGATAACAGTTTCTTCTTCATATCTGTACATCTCCCACTGTATATAGTTATTTATCCTGCTTTGCGAGCAGGTCTTCAAGCCTTGCGAGGTGCTCTCTCACGGCTGTTATCTCGGCTCTGATATCTTCGGCACTTGTGTCTTCGGCACTCGTGTCTTCGGCACTTACGTCGTTTTCGGTTTCTTCATCCGTATCGGACTTCTTTTCAGGCTTTCTGGAATATTCCGCGACCTCGCTTATGGCGTTTACCACGACGCCTACAACGACGTTCATCATCACGAACGATGATGTGAGTACGAAGGGAACGAAGTATGCCCACGCGTATGAGAACTCTTCCATGACCGGCCGGCAGATACCCATAGACCAGCTTTCGAGCGTCATCACCTGGAACAGCGTGAACATCGCCTTCGGTATGTCCCCGAACCATTCCGGGAATGCCGCGCCGAACTGCGTGATACCGATGATCGCGAATATGTAGTAGATTATCAGAAGCAGCAGCGCCGTCCAGGAGAGCCCCGGGATAGATTTTCCGATAGCTCCGATTATCACCTGCAGGGGTTTGAGCGAGCTTATCATCTTGAAGCCGCGCAGACCTTTAAGCGAGCGGAAAACTCTGAATACACGCAGTATTCTCATGGAAGAGAGCACCGCGAGCCCCGATGCCACCGAGGTGATAATAATTATGAAGTCAAACCAGTTCCAGCCGCTCCTGAAGTAGCCGATAAATTTATACGCTATCATTTTCAGCAGCATCTCGATGATGAATACACCGAGACAAATGGTGTCAATAACGTCCAGGACTGTTCCTATCACCCCGTCGTTGAGTTCCGGAACGGTCTGTAGCCCGAGTACCAGCGAATTCATTATTATTACCGCAAGGATAGCGTTCTGAAACTCCTTGCCGTCAATGAAGCTTTTCAGCTTCTCCATACCGACATACCTTCTTTTCATGATGACTGCACAATATCATCTATTATATACTATTCACGAAAAAAAATCAAGTTTCGGGAACCGATGTTTTCACATTCTGCACAAAACTTTATTATGTGCGAAGCCCGTATCTGTGACTTGCGACGGGCTTTGTGTTATCTTTGCGAAAGGATTCCGGATAAACTGAAGAAGCACGGTACATTTCTGTACCGTGCTTCTCCGGAGGAGCAAACTCCAATATCAAAAGATAGGGAACTGCTTAGCTTAACGAGTCTATCTTCTCGTTTGCAGTATCAAGGTAAGACTGGAGTTCGTACTTGATCTCTTCAACTGTCTGAGACCACGGTGTGCCCTGGTTGTAGGTCTCCTTGGAGGGGTTGAGTACGCAGTCGTAAACGTCGTCGTTGACAGCCTTGAAGTATTCAAATACAGGATGCTCGTTGGTGAGCTCTCTGGTCTTGAGGAGCATATCATACATTTCCTGTGTCCAGCCGTAGTCCTCGAAGATCTGGTTCTGCTCGATCTCCTTGACCTTTTCGTTGTCGCGGCAGATCATTACGCAGTTGAGGTAAGCAGCCGTACCCTCGGGGTTCTTTGCGCCTGCGGGGATAGAGAAGCCCTTGATAACGCTCGGGAGGTAGTAAGCGTCCGCCTCTGTGCACTTGGGCATCGGAACGAACATTACGTCTTCCATATCGCCGAATGCGGCAACGTTATCCGGTTCAAACAGTACATACGCGCCCTGCGGATAGAACAGAGTATTGCCGGAAGCTATCTTCTCGGGGTGAACTGTCCAGCCGTATTCGCTCTTCGGAACGGGGAGATCGTTTCTCTTGAGGTTGAGCATATATTCCTGTACCGATACGATAGCGGGATCTTCGAGGTTGCTTACGAGGTGACCGTCCTTGAAATCAACGTACGGAACACCGGAGGTAACTGCGAACGCGTTCTCGAACTCCCAGCCGTCGATACCGAACTTCTCGTCAGCTCTGCTGCAGAACTTGCTCATCATGTCGTAGAAGGTATCCCATGTCCAGTTGCCTTCTTCAAGGAGCTGTGCGGGGTCGGTAAGACCGTTCTCTTCGATGGTCTTCTTGTTGTAGATGACTACAACACCCGCGTCGGTGGAGGTAGCGCCGATGTAGTGCTTGTCTTTGATGACGAACATATCGTTGACATGCTTCATGGGCGACCAGAGCTCGGAGTCAAAGTCGATGTAGTCGTCCATAGTCTGGAACTTGCCTTCGATTACCTTTCCGGGGAAGATATCAAGGTCTTCCGCGCTGAACATATCGGGCGAGTCGCCACCGAGTACCATGGTAGCGAGCTTGTCATAACGGTCGTCCCATGAGCAGAGGATAGCCTCGATCTTACCGCCGCACTTGGTCTCGAACATTTCGAGCGCAACGCCCTTGGGCTTGCCGGCTGCGGGGTTGAGGTCGAAGTTTGCGAGGAGTCTTACTGTGGGGTTCTCAAGCTTTTCGAGGTCGGTCTCGATCTCTTCGATCGCAGCCTTGTCCTCTTCCTTCAGTGTTGCGGGAGGAGTGGTCGTGGTCTCTGCGGTAGTTGTAGCTGCTGCAGTGCCGCCGGTGGACTCGGGTCTCGAACCGCCGCCGCAGGCACCTGCGGACAGGATACAAGCCGCTGTGAGTGCCGTCGCGAGTATCTTCTTCTTTGTCATAATATCAGATCCTTTCTGAAATCGTCGTTCTCTGCGTGTGCAGTGTTTGCTCTTCTGTGATGAATTATATCACAAAACTTTCACAAAAGATATCGATTTATTAACTTTGGTAACAATATTTTGCGTTCCTATTGCAATTTTTTTTAAGATGTGCTATAATACAAAAAAGTATATGAGGATCATTCCCGTTCTCCTACATCATATACACTGTTTTCCGCATTTTAACGGTATTTCTTTACGATCGGGACTTTATTTTACAGGGGGTGTACCGCGATGCCTTCGTCGGATATGAGCCGGCTTCTGTCGGAAACGGAGTTCCGTAACCGCGAGTACATGATAACCCACCTCTCCTATGACCGGGAAATGGAGTTCTATCAGAGCGTCAAGATGGGAAACATCGAGGAGACAAGAAGACTCTTCAAGCCCCTTAACAGCGAGGGTCTCGGAAAGCTCAGCGAAGACCCGCTCAGAAACCTCAAATACCACCTCATAATCACGATCGCCTTCATCACGCGCTACTGCATCGAAGGCGGACTCCCCATGGAGGAAGCGTACAATCTGAGTGACATCTACATACAGCGCGTGGACAAATGCGCCTCGCTGCAGGAAGTTGACGCGATTCACCGCGAGGTAGTGGACACATACGTCCACAAAATGGATTCGCTTCACAGGAAACACGTCCTGTCACGGTCCGTGATCGCCTGCATCGACTATATCTACGACAACCTGCACTCGAAGATCTCACTTGATGATCTTGCCGATATCACCGGGCTAAGCGCGCCGTATCTGTCCAAGCTCTTCCATAAGGAAATGGGCATGACGCTGAAACAATACATCCTCGGCAAAAAGGTCGAGGCAGCGGAGAACCTGCTGAAATTCTCCGATTACCCCTGTTCGGACATATCCCAGTACCTGGGCTTCGGTACCGAGAGCCACTTTATCTGCGTTTTCAAGAGCATCACTAAGGCGACCCCGAAGGAATACCGCGACCGGTTCTTCCGCACTCGCTGGGGTGACAGGAGCGGCGAGGAGCTCCGGAAAAATAACAAGTGAAAAAAGTGAAACCAATGTTAAAAAAACGATATAATTTTACTGCGTTTTGTGGTAAATTATATATATCAAGGGGAGCAAAATACCCGAAAAAAAGTTTTTTTTAACGAAAGGAAGATCATCATGAAAATCACAAAGATCCTGGCAGCAGCAGCCGCTTGCTCGGTTGCAGCAACAATGCTCGCAGTAAGCGCGTCCGCTTACGATCTCAACAAGGACCTCAAGACCGGTTGGAGCGCAAGCATCACTGTTCCGGCAGAGGAATTTGAAGATGCTACTCCCGATTCCGTATGGACACTCACATTCACAGCCGATGCTTCTCTCGCAGATTCCAACGGCCACAACTACTGGTGCGTAAAGCCCATGATCAATGACACGGGCTGGCCGTTCATCAACACACTCGTAGGTCCGGCTCTCTCCGAAGGCGGCGACTCCTACCCCGTAGATCCCGAAGCAACAGAGATCAAGTTCACGATCCCCGCTGCTGAGCTCGATCACCTTAAAGAAGCAGGTATGGCTTTCATGGGTCACGGCGTAACACTCGGCAAGCTCACATTCTCCGACACAGATACACTTCCCGCAGCTACAGAGGCTACAACAGCA